>REGK01000049.1 GCA_003702545.1 Candidatus Nitrosopumilus sp. | reverse complement strand
TCTATCAGACGTGGCCTGAAAAATTTAGTAGTATGTTAAAGGAGATCGGTGTGGATTCTGAATCCAAAGAAATTGGAACCGATGATGTTGAACAAGGTGATTATTACAGTAGATATTTTGCTCATACCGCAAGAATGATAACAAATAGAGGATGTCTTGATGTCAAGAACTCTAACATTGACGTAATTCAAATTATACAAAAGGGATAAAATTGCAAGATCCAAATCCAATGCCTTGGGGCGCACTAGATAGATACCAAGCACACTTTATCGTAAGAAAAGATACTAGTCGAAATATCAATAACTATGTTGCAAAAACACAACTAAAAACAAGAGGTCATTTTGCAACAAAAACTGTTGAAAGCGTAAGTTGGGATGGCATTGGTAGTCTTGCAGAAAAACTAAACCAAGATTCTGAATTAAACGATATGATTGCCAAACAATCAGTAAAAGATGCAACAATCTATGTTGAACCAACAGATAATGCAGTCAGAATTAGAAGCAAATGGGACAATCATTTGGCATTTGGAATTACAAAAGAACTTTTTGATATCTATGATCGAATTGCCGGTCACATAAAATCAGTTTAGGCTTTCCACCAATCTAAAGCCAAAAAGTCGACATTATCTTTGCCTTTAGGAATTGCCAAGATGAATTGTTTTTTTACTGATGTTGCTAGTCTTCCTGCAAGTACAATTCCTGTAGATGTAATTGGCTCACTTCTATTATACACTTGAATCAAAAATGGAGCATGATCAATTCCTGGGCCTTTTTCATAAACTGCAAAGTCACAACCAAATTTTATTCCTGGATTGATAATGTATCCTTTGTCCCTAAAGTTTTTGTAAACTAGATATTTTTTATCAAAATCATGATGTTCATTTTTACAAATTTCTATCATTTGCTCAACTGTAACTTTATGTTTTGATTTTGAAATTGTAATTTTTTTATTTTCTAACAAGTATAGTGATTCAATCAAATCTAAAACTAGGGGTGCATCAATTTCTTCAATCTTTGGTTTTGGAATGCCAATTGGCTTTCCATAATAACCGTCACTGAAAAGCTTACGAGAATCTTCAATATTCCAAACAATTACTCTGTTTTCAATTAACTCTCCTTTCATAATTTTTTAAAATCTCTTGTGTATATGAATTCATTAGATTCCTAAAATTTGTGAAAGCAGAAAATAAAGTAAAAATGTAGATGTGATTTGCTTATAGGCTTAATGCTAACAAAATGAAAGAATCTGAAACTCTTTGGCATTTATCTGCCATCTCTTCAATTCCTTCAATCACGTCTTTCATTAACATCAATTCTTTGGTGTTTGTCACTTCTGTTAGAAGCTTAATTGTTGCTTGTCTGTATTTGATGTCGATCTCTCTTTCAATTGTCTGTGTTTCTTGTGCTAATTCAATTGCATTTGCAGTGTTTGTGTTGAGACTTCGAATAATTTCATTTAGTTTGTAGACCTCATCTACAACCAACTCGATTAGTTTTGTCAAGTCTTTGTCTAGTTTTGCACTTTTTAGAGTAGCTGGTTTTACGTTTGAAAGTTTGAAAGAAATTCCGGTAATGTAACCTGCAATCTCATCCATTGTATATGCTGTGTTTAGAAGATTCTCTCTGTTCATGATCAAACCTCCAACATCTGCTACTTCACGTGTAATCTTTCTTCTTAGATTCTCTACTTCTTCTTCGATTGTAGAAATTTGTTCTAATGTGTTTTTGATTCCTGTCTTGTCTTTTTTCATCATTAGTTCAGGAAGTGTTGCTAGTTCTCTGGATGCATTTAGAATTCTATTGATTTCGTCTTGTAAAACTGCTATAGCCTTTCTTTTTGCTTGAACTTCAAGCTCTCCGCTATACATAACAAAAAGTACCAAATCCCGAGGTAATTTAAATCCTCTATGATTTTTGATATTTTTTGAGCACAGTTACATGAGACTTTTGTCATGTGCGACTTTTTTCTGACCTTGGTATAGTGTGATTACTTCTTCGTTTGTAGATGCATCTTCTGCCAGTTTTTCAACTCTCATCTTTCCTGTAAATTTTGGAAACCTCAATGCAAGTCCTGCACCTTTTCTAATTTTGTCTCTAGCTGCTTTGTGAATTGGACTGAGTGTGATTTCAGATGCTACAACTTCGATTACCAATTCTGGTTCAAACCAAACATCAGCCTCCATCTCACTGTTAATACGTGGATTCTTCTTGATTGTCACTTTTGGATTTAGAATTTGATACAACTGATCTAAATCTTCATCTGAAAATCCTGTACCGACTTTGCAAATGCTGGTGAATGTGTCTTCATCTTCTTCGTATGTTGCTAACAAAAGAGTACCATAGTTTCCTGTCCTTCTTCCTTTTCCAAAGAATCCGCCAATGACTACCAAGTCTAAACTGTCACCCAGCTCATTTTGATATTCTCTTTTGAGTTTCAACCAATAACTTCCTCTTGAACCTGCTTGGTACGGACTATTCAGTGTCTTTAGCATCAGTCCTTCGCTTCCTGCATTGATGCTGTTTTCAAAAAAGTCCTCAATATCGTTTTCATTTTTTACTATTGTCATTGGGATGTGCTTTACAAAGTCATCTTCTTTTACCACTTTTTCCATTTTTTCTCTTCGTTCTCTGTAGTCCATGTCCAAGCAACTCTTTCCGTTGCAATACAAAACATCAAAGAGATTAACTGTAATTGGATACTGTGTAACTGCTTTTTCTATTTTGTATTTTCTTCTTCTGTGCATCAGTTCTTGAAATGGCAAAAATTCCCCAGTGTTTTCATTAATTGCAACTGCTTCAGCTTCTAATACAATGTTTTCAGCTTGAATTGCCTTTGGGATTTTTTCTATAATGTCTGGATAGTAACTTGAAATATTTTCTAGACTTCTTGAAAACAATACTACTTTGTCTCCTTCTATGTGTAGTTGTACTCTTTCCCCATCTAGTTTGTATTCAGCTGCAAACTCATTTCCCATTTTTTCAATTGCTTCTTGTTCACTCTTTACTCTGTCTGCAAGCATTGGTCTAATTGGATTAAACAAAATTATTTTGAATCTCTCCACTCCTTCTAATCCCTCTGCAGCTAAAACCTCTGCTACTTTTCCTAAATCACTTGAAACGTTGTATGCATGCTCTAAAATTTTCCTGTTCTCTTTTTTCCCTGAAAACGCAATTGCCAGTGCATCCATCACCGTATTTTCTGCAATTCCTAGTCGTAGTGTGCCTAACAATATCTTTAGAATGAAACTTGCCTCCAGTGGACTAGCATCATTAAGTAGACTGGATATGTATTTCATCTTCATGTCTTGTGATCTATTGCCTTCTAGTTTTGCAATTTTGAACAGTGTCTCGTAAACTCGTTGTACTGTAATGTCTTCTACAAGAAATGTTGTCTGAGTTTTTTGTTCTAGAATTACAGTTGCAGCATGTCCCAAGTCTCCACCTTTCCTGTACTCATCTTCAATTTTTTTAATTGGAATTCCTGATGACTTTGAGATTGCCCTTATTGCAAGCTTTTCGGCAACTCCTAACTCCACGCCTTCAAAGTCTGGTCTGAGTTTTCCTTGGAGTAAATAGACAATCTTTGAGATTACTTCTTGCGGAGTTTTTTCAAATAACTCTACTAAATACTGCGTTAGTTCTAGTCTTTTTCTAGTTGATTCCATCTTGTTAAATGAATCAGCTAAGACAGAAAACTCCATTCTATTTCCTTGTGTAATGTTGAATAAAAATTGAATCTAGATATATCTGAAGATAGTTGGTTTGTCTGACTTTGGAAGATCTGATACAAGAGCAAAATTGTATAGCGGATAATCTTTCTTGTACTGTTTCATGAAACTCCATGCAACATCATGTGTTTTGAATTCTGTTCTCAACCCATCAATCTCGCTCTTTTTTCCATACACATCAAAGACTACTACAGAGTATTGTTTTGGGCGGTTGTGAGGCTTTGCTTTGAGTAACCATGCAAGTGCAAATACAAAGACTGCTCCTAACACCACATATTCTCCTGCAACTTTGAAAAAGTCTAAGACCACACTTGGTATGGTTTGACCAAATAGTACTGCCAAGAAATTTGAAAATGATATCACTGCCAGTGCTGTGAAGATGTATGTCTTCCAATCAAAAAGCTTTTCAAAATTCATTTCTGTCTGAGTTTGGTAAGGTCTTTTTTGATTTAACTATTTCTTATAATTCGCAGTTTTTGAAATTGCTAATCTGGATCTTCGTAATTCTCTTTTCTGTCACCACTAGAAGCAGATCCTTCCATTGGTTTCATCTTACTTTCAAGAACATCCATTCTTGCTCTGTAACCTTCTGCATATTCTAGTTCTGACGGAACAAGTGTTGCTGGATGGATAAATCCTTGACTTCTAATTGCCATTGCTTTCTCTGTTGCTTTCTCTCTGATTAGATCCCAATCTGGAGTTGAGAATCCATCAAATGGTCCAGTAAACTTTCCATTGTGCATACTAAAGACTAGTGCCTCGACAATTGGAATACAAAAGTTGATTGTAGCTGCGGAGTTTAGTTTGACAGGCATTAATGGCATGTTGTGACTTCCTCTTGTGTTTCCTGCAACATAGTGCGGATTGTTAAAGACACTTCCTACTTCTTCAGTTGCAGGGAATTTCTTTTGAGTTCTAACTAGACAAATTGGATCATCTTTTCCAACATACGTTCCTGCAATGTTGTGTAATCTATCAGTTGATGCTGCAAGAATTGGCTCTCCATCTTTTGTTGTAACTGAATCTACAACATATCTTCCTGGGTACATTAGTGCTGCTTCAACTGTTGGTTTGTCTTCCCATAGTTCCAGTTCTGCAATCTGTCCTTTCTCTACATCCATAATGTTCATCTTTACACCGCCTGCAAGATTCTTGTTTACAATTAATCCTGTGTTACTTAGTGCATCTACAAACATTCTGTAGATTGGATAGTTGAATGCTCCTGGTTCTGTTTTGTCAGCTGCAAATACTGTAAATGCTTCGTTTGGCCTTTCTTCAAATTCCATCTCTGCAACTCCTGGACCCATTCCTTTTACATTTCCAGAGAAAGAGTCTTTGAGCAAGTCTTGTCCTGCACCATAGAGTCCCTCTTCTTTTGCTACTTGAGTTCCTGCCATGAATGCATCCCATGCTAATTTGTGAATCTGTTGGTTGTCCACTCCATGGGTATGAGACATTACGATATGGGTATCATCACCACAATATCCTATGTAATAATCGATAAGCAAATCTGCTGAATTCTTTACGGTATTTCTGATTGCATCAAGTAATCCGTCACTAGGTTTTGTGTGTCCTCCGACACCGCCGACATCGGCTTTGATAACTGAAACTGTAATTTTCATATTTTCCATTTTTGTCCCTTTGATTTATGTGCTTTTAGCAAAGTATTCTGATCTGAAATTAATTGAAAAATTTTAGATTTTTTTTCAAAAATTCATAACAGTAATAAATGCCCTCGGACACGCACTCTACATGGCAGATAAACCACACTTGAACCTGATTGTTACAGGTCATATTGATAATGGAAAATCAACAACTATGGGTCATTTCTTGATGGATCTTGGTGTTGTAGATGAAAGAACAATTGCATCCCATGCATCCGAATCCGAGAAGACCGGAAAAGGTGATACTTTCAAGTATGCTTGGGTTATGGATAACATTAAGGATGAAAGAGAGAGAGGTATTACAATCGATCTTGCATTCCAAAAATTCGAGTCCCCAAAGTACTTCTTTACTTTGATTGACGCTCCTGGTCACAGGGACTTTATTAAAAACATGATTACTGGTGCTTCTGAAGCCGATGCAGCAGTCTTAGTACTTTCAGCTAAAGAAGGTGAAACCGATACTGCAATTGCTGCAGGTGGTCAAGCAAGAGAACACGCATTCTTGCTCAAGACTTTAGGTGTAAACCAACTAATCGTTGCAATCAACAAGATGGATGATAGTAACTATTCTGAAGAAGCATTCAAAGTAGCCAAAGAAAAAGGTGAAAAATTAGTTAGATCTGTAGGTTACAAACTAGAAAACGTACCATTCATTCCAGTTTCTGGATGGAAAGGTGACAACTTGGTTAAAAAATCCGAGAACATGTCATGGTATTCTGGTAAAACACTACTTGAAGCATTTGATGACTTTACAGTATCTGAAAAACCAATTGGTAAACCACTACGTGTCCCAATTCAAGATGTTTACACCATCACTGGTGTAGGTACCGTTCCAGTAGGTAGAGTTGAGACCGGAGTTATGAAAGCAGGAGACAAAATTGTTGTAATGCCTTCAGGTGCTCCTGGTGAAATCAAATCTATTGAAACTCACCACACAGAGATGCCATCTGCAGAAGCAGGTGACAACATTGGTTTCAACCTTAGAGGTGTCGAAAAGAAAGACATCAAGAGAGGAGATGTACTCGGAAGTCCTGATGCACCTCCAGCAGTTGCAAAAGAATTCAAAGCACAAATCATTGTAATTCATCACCCAACAGCAATCGCACCTGGTTATACTCCAGTCATGCACGCACACACTGCACAAGTTGCAGCAACAGTTACTGAGTTCTTACAAAAGATCAACCCAGCATCTGGTGCAGTTGAGGAAGAAAATCCAAAATTCCTCAAAGTTGGTGACTCCGCAATTGTAAAAATCAGACCGGTAAGACCAACTTGTATTGAAACCTTCCAAGACTTCCCTGAGATGGGTAGATTCGCACTTAGAGATATGGGTGCAACTATCGCAGCAGGAATCGTTAAGGAAATCACCGAAGAGTACAAACCATAGGCGGATTTTTTATGACTCAAACCGCCCGTGTAAAACTCACCTCCACTAGTCTACCAAAGTTAGACGGTGTATGTGGGGAAATCATGGGTATCGGTAAAAAAACCGGTGTTAAGGTAAAGGGTCCAACCCCACTTCCTGTAAAAAGACTACATGTTGCTACTAGAAAATCTCCATGTGGTAATGGAACTGAAACCTATGAGAAATGGGAGATGAAGATGCATAGAAGAATTATCAACATTAACGCTGATGATAAAGCAATCAGACAATTAATGAGACTAAAAATCCCTGATGATGTCTACATTGAACTCTCATTAACATAATCTCTAAATTATAGAAATTTTGATGATAAACATGGCTGAAGAAAATTTTGATGAAGTAGAAGAAACACCTGTTGAAACATTTGATGTAAACTATTCTTGCCTTAGATGTGGAACTATGGTTTCAAATACAGAGTTATCTCGTTTACCTGAAATCAAATGTATTTGTGGATTCAGAGTATTTACCAAAGTAAGACCTCCAGTAGTTAAGACAGTAAAAGCAATCTAGTTATCTGTCTTTTTTGTAACTGTGTTCTCTTTGCAAATGAGTTCTCATATCTTCCATATTTGAGAAAAACTTGTTACATTCTTTGCAATCGTATTGCAAATCTTTTCCATGAACAATCTGTTTGTGGTTCATCAACTCTTCTTGTTTTGAAAATTTACTATTGCAAATATCGCATTTGATTTTTTTAAAAAATCCCAATTAACCTAACTCTGCCTTTTTCTCATCCCAACATGTTCTGCATAATTGACCTTCAATCTTCCACTTTCCCTTTGGATTATACCTGATCAATCCCATTTTGCCTCCACATAATGCACAAAAATTTTTCTTTTTTCCATGTGATTCTTCTTTTTTATCAAAACAAGATTTGCATAACAGTCCTTCCATGTCCCATTGCCATCTTGGCTCCCACAAGTCCGTGATTTTTTGTGTCTTTCCACATTCGACACAAGGTTGTCTTACCTTTCCTTCATAGTACTCTTTTTGTTTCTCAAAATGACAATCCCCGCAAAGTGGACCTTTGACGTTCCATTCTCTTTTTGGTTTATGTTTGTGGGTTAGTTCCTTATCGCATACAGTACAAAACGATGGCTTTCGGCTAAATAATCCCATTTCAAATCTACCTAGTGCAGCTGAGTTCTATAAATGTAAACAAAATAAAAATAACAAAAAAGCGTTTATTCGCTTAGGATTTTCTCAAGAGCTTGGCTTGCATTGAGCATACCGTTTCTCTTGGCGTATTCTTCGATCATTTTGTATTGTTTTTCAGTAAAACATACTGGCATTGAACGTCTTTCCATGAATAACAATAGAATTTTTTACTAATATCCTTTTCTCTCGGAAGATATTTCAAACCACTTTTCTA
>REGK01000014.1:26414-28681 GCA_003702545.1 Candidatus Nitrosopumilus sp. | reverse complement strand
TCTATAGATTAGGTTTTGTAATTGCCCCTTCAGCTGCAGAACCCACAAGTGTTGCAAATTTTGCCAAAGCTCCTGTAGTGTAGTTTGGTTTTGGGGGATTCCACTCTTTTCTTCTATTCTCTAATTCTTCAGATGACACATGAAGATCAATTATGTTGGTTTCAGTATCTATTGTAATTTGATCATCATCTTTTACAAGTGCAATTGGACCTCCGACATATGCTTCTGGTGCAACATGTCCTACCATGAACCCTCTTGTTCCTCCGGAGAATCTTCCATCAGTTACCATTGCAACTTTCTTTCCTAGTCCTTGACCTACTAGTGCTGCTGTTGTTGCAAGCATCTCTCTCATTCCTGGACCTCCTTTAGGTCCTTCATATCTAATTACTACCACATGACCTTCGTCAATATCTCCTCTTTTTACTGCCTCAAATGCTAGTTCTTCTCTATCAAAGACACGAGCCTTTCCTGTGAATTTTGTCATCTCTACACCTGCAGTTTTGATTACTGCCCCATCTGGTGCAAGTGAACCTTTGAGAATCACTGCTGTTCCAACATTATGAATTGGATTTTCCAAAGGTCTGATTATTTGCTGCTCTGCTTGTGGTAAAGTCATAGAATTCAAGTTCTCTTTGATACTTTTTCCAGTAATTGTAAGACAGTTTTCATTTAGTAATCCCTTGTCAAGTAATTTCTTTAGAACAAATGGAATTCCTCCAATCTTGTCTAGAGAATTCATCACATAGTTGCCACCAGGTTTCATGTCTGCTATATGTGGTGTCTTTTTTCTTACTCTTTCAAAATCATCATATGTTAATTTGATATTTACTTCATTTGCAAGTGCTAACAAATGTAAAATTCCATTTGTTGAACCTCCAACAGAGTTCAACATTGTAATTGCATTCTCAAATGCCTCAAAGGTGAGAACTTCTCTTGGTCTGATATCCATCTGTAATGCTTTAGCAGCTGCTACTCCTGTATCATAGACCATCTTTTCTCTTCTGTCATCTTCGGCAGGAGGGCTGGCACTACCAGGTAATGAGAGACCTATAGCTTCTGAGATTGATGCCATTGTGTTTGCCGTAAACATTCCTCCACATGATCCTTCATTTGGACATGCAGTATTTTCGATATTTTTTAGACCTTCTAATGATAATTGCCCTGCATCATATGCGCCAACTGCTTCGTAAACATCTACAACTGTAAGTTCTTCTCCGTTTAACATTCCTGGCATGATTGTTCCTCCGTAGACAAATACTGATGGAACATTCAATCTTGCCATTGCCATCATTGTACCTGGAAGACTCTTGTCACATCCTGCAATTCCTACTAGTGCATCATATTGATGTGCTCTTACCATTAATTCAATAGAATCTGCAATTACTTCTCTAGAAATCAATGAGGATTTCATTCCTTCATGCCCCATTGCAATTCCATCACTTACTGCTATTGTTGAAAATTCTCTAGGTGTTGCACCTGTATCTGAAACACCCTCTTTTGCTTTGAGTGCTAATCTTGGAAGGTGGATGTTACATGGAGTTGCTTCGTTTCCGGTATGGCATACTCCAATCATTTGTTTTGATAAATCACTATCATCTAATCCCATAGCTTTGTACATTGCTCTTTGTGGAGCGCGAGCAGTACCTTCTACAACATTTCTACTAGAGATTCCTTCCATAGATGCAATTCTTTATTGCTATAATTTAGACTTTATCGAATAACCTGTTTTTCTACCAAGTATGACAAAATGTCTTCAAAATGTTTTTGGGTCATTTTTTCTCTGTATAGTAACTCTACAATTTCTTTTAGATATTTTGGCGTATGTTTTGCATCTATATCAAAAGATTTTAGAAATTCCTCATCTGAAACAGTTTCTGTTGAAAATCCAGCATACCTTGCAATCATTTCGTTTCGGTCCCTTTTAGAATCCTCTTTTAAATTGTCTGAAAATATCTTTGAATCAAACTCTCTTACCTCTATCACTCCGTTTACCCATGGATGGTAACTACAGACAAAATCAAATGTTCCTTCAGTAAGAAATTGTTTGGTTGAAGACATTTTGGGAGCTAGTGTGGTATAATAAAAGATATTCCCAGTATCTGGACTGGATAACTCTACAATGTGGTCTATTACGTCAATATTTTTCCACGTAATTGAATTACCTTCAACTTGCATCTCCAACTCTGAATTTGATTCTAAAACATTTACCTGATGTGCTGGTGTCGGTTCATCTGGTGTCGGTTCATCTGGTGTCGGTTCATCTGGTG
>REGK01000014.1:0-26314 GCA_003702545.1 Candidatus Nitrosopumilus sp. | reverse complement strand
CTGGTGTCGGTTCATCTGGTGTCGGTTCATCTGGTGTCGGTTCATCTGGTGGTTTTTCAAGCACTTCAATTCCATTTAGTTTGATTATTCTGGAATTTCTGTCTGCATCCCACACATCAATTATCACGTCTGATTCCTCCATTGCCTTTTCAAAAGTAATGTTGAATATCATCCACTTGTCATCGCCATTTTTTATCACAGAAAAATGAGTGTCTTTGATTAGTTCATGCTCATCTGTAATTTTCAGTTCGGGTTTTTTCTCCTCATCCCAGTCCAGCTTTCCATTGTCCCAAAAGATTGATGTTTCACCTGACTCTTTGGAGGAATAGAAATCTCGATTATTTAGATAAACTGCATAACTTGCAATGTCATCTAGTCCGTCCTCATATGCTACTCTTGTTGCAATTGAAAACTCTGTATCTGTGTATGTGTTTTTTGTGACATGTTCATCAAACTCATCAAATAAGTAGTAATCATGAGAATCAGTATCTGGTGGAAGATTATAGTTTGTTGTACTGTCATAGATTCCTACCCCTAAAATTTGAGGGTGGGATGATTTATCTCGGCATGCAGGGGTTTCATCAAATACTGTATTTGAAAAGCTTGATGCCCTAACTGAATTTACTGCCCTTATCTTAAATTCACCATCTCCTGAACATACTGTTTTATCATTGTATGATGTAACGTTTGGTGGGTCTGATGGGCTTGTATGGTTGAAATATGATGGAATTGCACCTTTAACTATACTATTAATTCTAAAGTATGATAATACATCTGCACCAGAATCAGAAATTGTATCCCAAGAAATTGTAAATGTGTTTCTTGCCGTCCTGGCAATATCTAGCACTGGAACTTCTGGAGCTCCATCATCTTCTACCCCTATGGAGTAAAACGTAGTGGGTGATGCGAGATTGTTGTATGTAGTTACAATGTAATCAGAGTCTCTTGCAGAATCAGATATTCGTAATTCGTCTATCACACCATCAAAGTTATCTGAAGATGAAACAAAAGTTCCAACATTTAGTTTTATTCCGTTTGGTTTGTTTAGACTGGCAAGAGCAACACTAGAGTCTAGTGTTCCGTTATGAAACAGATTGAGATTTGTTCCATCAAATGTTCCTACCACATGTTGCCAATTTCCAGCAGAAATCGCAGTTGAGCCTGTTATGGTGGTTTCTGCCGTTCCATCAGCCGAGCCCTGAAACGTTATTTTTCCATTTGTACAACCAACACTTAGGTTAAACCCTCTTTTCTTGTTTTGTTCCTTCCAGACTGTTGTTATGGGATTACATGTTGTAGGATCATCAGATTTTATCCAAGATTCTACAGTTAGTCCATTTGTGTTGTAAAAGTTTTTTCCATTAGTAGTGTCAAGTTCCTTATTGCCATCAAAATCTAGTGCAAGTGATGATATGCCATATACACTAGCCGATGAATCCCATCCCAAAGAACTAAGATCATCATTTCCTGTAGAGTCATTGACTGAGTTTGCTCCAAAACTGGCATCATCAAGATGATAAACTCCTGTGTATGATGAGTCCCATACAGAACTGTCGCTAGCAGTCGATGCTGCTGAATCACCTGTTATTGTACCTTCATCATCAACTGGATTTTTGTAGTACACATACATGATGGTGTTTGCAGACTTTGAGATTCCTGTAGAGTTTGCCTGAACCCATACTGCCATCTTGTCATTGGTGGTATCAAACTCTTCAATCTCCCAATCAAGTTCGTTTCCTTGTAAATCTGTAAATCTCAAATCCCTTGCATCTGATTGGGCAGAGTCTTCAAGGTCTGCAAAGTGTGAGCCTGTAAAGTTTAACAAAATTGGAAAATCTGCAATATATCCTGGGGTATTATCTGTGCCTACTTTGGTGTAATCAATTGTGATCTTTTTCCGATAGTTCCATGTAGAATCACAATTTGCAGTATCACACCAAGATGTAGAATCGTTAATTCCATGTGCCGATACAATCGATATTGAAATCACACAAGTTAAAAAAATTAACAAAAAAACTTTATTCATATTTTCCAATTTTAAATCAAAAAGACAATTAAATAGAATCTCGTTGATTATCGCCATTGATATCACAAACAACTAATAAAAAAAGTAATTATTAAGTTAATAATGTATGAATAAATAACTATTTTTTCATAATGCTTTTAGTTGTATGTGACTTTGAGAATTATTACTATTTAACAAAAAATTTTTATTCTACTTGAACAATTCCTTGCTTTATTAGAAATTCTATTCCCAAAACAAAAGAATTTTCATCTATTGATCCCTCAGCCCACCATTTTGCATTGTTCTTTACCCATACAGGAATCTCTTTTGAGGAACTGGTTGTCTCTACAACTGAATGAACATTCATAATTTTTTCTTTGATTAGAAACTGTATTCCTTGAACAAAGGAACCATCATCTATTGAACCCTCAGCCCACCATTTTGCATTATTCTTTACCCATACCGGAATCTCTTTTGAGATGGTTGGATTTTGAATCTTTTTTGTATTTTCTACCAATTCCAAGTCAAATTTAGAATAGAGGAATTTTGGCAAATCTATAGAATCTTTACCAATCAAAACAAGTTGAATCTCATATTTTCCCTCTTGTGAACTTCCAAATTCTCTTATTTCATTTCCTTGAGGTAATGTGATTCCCAAGACATTTTGATTTCCGCCTGTGTTTAGCTGTTCCATTCCATTAGGATATGTAATTGAATACCCGTATCTGACATTTTCAATATATTCACCATTTTCAAAAAATGCTAGACTGAGCGTCAACTCTTTTTCTTGTGAAAAAACTGAATCATATTGGATCAATGCTGAAAACTTATCATCAAATTGAATTTCTTTTTTTACAAAAGTCGAATCACTACCTGGCAAAATAGATATTTTCAGATTGTCTGAATTATTTTTAATCTTCTTTAGATTTTCTTGATCAATCATAAAATGAATCACATTGGAATTCTTTTTTGATATAGTATCATAGTGCAGTGCATTTGGAATGACAAATTCATCATTCACAATAGCCGTAAAACCGTATACTTCTTCAAAACCAAGAAATGATTTTGGAAATTCAAAAGAGTTTTTCAAATGATATGTGTGCTCCAAATGATTCCAGTCAAATGGCATTTCAAATGACAATTTTCTTGTGTCTGAATCAAAAATCATATCTGTTATTGGATCTTGATAATTTTTTACAGGGATTTTGTATTCATTTTGATTAATTGAAATTGTAAAAATTTTCTCAGATGGAATGAATAATGTTGTTTCAAATTCAATGTCTTCAGAAGTTTGCGTTTTTGGATTTTTTGCTCCAATAATAGATGTCTTAACTATGTATTCGCCACTCTCATGAAAAACTGGACCTGAAATTACTGGCGTACTTGATGCTGAGGAAACAAGTGCATTTGGAACAATAGGGTCATTTTCACCAAAATATTTGGTGCACTTCCACAACTCTTTTTCTTTACAACCTAATTTTGGTTTGATTTTTAGATTCAACTCTCCGTCTTCATCATAAAACATTTGATTTGCTACTAGTTGTGTACCTTGAAATATTTGGACTCTGTAAGTCACACTTTCAATATTCATATTTGATGCAGTATCAAACAATCGAATGTTCAAGTTTGCACTGGAATCTTTTCCAACTGTGTAATCAGCTGGAAAGATTGTTGTTCCAACAGTTAATTCTCCATCGCCAAATGATACTGGTGGTGCTTGTTCTCCTCCATGATGTTGGGCAAATGCCACGGGAACTGTGAATAAAACTAAAAGTGTAATGCTAAAAATTAGAAATTTCATAACACATCTGATTTTTTGCTATATTAGAACACATCTGATTTTTTGAAATTCGTATTCTTATTCATTGAGTTTAAATTCTTACTCTTCTGCTGATTTTCATGGAACAAAAAGCACTTGAATGTCCTGTGTGCAAAAGCAACAAAGCCGAAATCGCAGGAGAGAATGTAAAATTAAGTGGAAGGTTTGAAGATAAAGAATTTCTTACAACAGATTTGACTGTTTTAAGATGTGTGCGCTGTGGATACTACATGTTCTTTGATAAGATGGCACAATTTACAACAGAATCCTAGAATTCTATTTGATAATCTCTTGACTCTCTAATTCTATTAGTTGGCCTTCAATCTCTTCAGGAGTCTCTCCACCATAAGATATCAGAATTCTATCATCTTCCATGATTTCAATATCTCGGATATCTTGAACTTGGTTTCCATTATAGAAGAACTTTAGAGAATAGTCTTCATTGGTACAGAATTCCCTACCGTCTTGGAATATGAAACATTGGTCATCAAGACCTAATGATAGAGTCTCAAAGAGATATCCTAACGTAACACCTGTTGCATGTTTGTGTACTGTGGAACCATCCCTTCCTTCAAAGTGAATCCAACTTGATTTGATTTGGTATGCTGGTGCTGAAAAGTCAAAAGTGTCTCCGAATATTCTTACAGAGATTGCAGCATGTGCGTGGTCACTTCCCAATGCACCTGCATTTTCAGGTCCACCTGGAACTGTACTTTGATCCATGTCGACAAAAAGATATCCTGCATACGCTACGATTGCTCCAATTACTGCCAAAACTCCAACTGCAATGAGCGTATTCTTTCTTTGTTGTGCTGAATGTTTTGTAGCATAGTTTTCACGTTTTTGTTCACGTGCTCTTCTCTCTTTTCGGCCCATAGATTGTTCAAACTCTAAAATTTGCCCTAATTAACCATTCGATAAACTCGTACCACGATGAGTTAATTTCTCAAAAATAATAAATGGAATCACAAATTGCTCAAATTATGACCTGTATCTTTTGTGATATTTTGGATGGCAAGAGAGAAGCTCATATTTTGTATGAGGATGAATCTCATGTCGCATTTTTGGATAGATACCCAATTGACGTAGGTCACAGCTTGGTAATTCCTCGCCAACACCATGAGAGAATCACTGAGATGACTCCTGAAAATGTCGGGAAACTTTTCTCACTAGTACCAAAAATTGCCAAAGCTATTCTAGATGGTGCTCAAGCTGATGCATTTAGTATTGCTCAAAACAATGGACGTGCTGCAAAACAGATAATCCCACATGTCCACATTCACATAATTCCAAGGTACAACAGCAAAGGAACTATTTGGACAAAACGACAAATCTCAACTGATTCTGAACTTGACGAATTGGCAAAAAAGATTCGTAGTGCTATTTAGTGTGACCTGGATTATATCTTAAAATCGCACCAATTTTTCCAAGACTTGCTAACATGTTTCCATGCTCTGCACTTCCTGACACTACTTCTAATTTTGAACCTGTTTTTGATGCTATTAGTTCCAAGTAATCAACAATATCTTGCTCGTTTGCTTCAACTTCCATAGCGTTACATCCTGGACATGGCTTGCTAGTATACTCTGTTTTCTTTGGAATGACGTCTGGTCTTTCAACAATATCTTCTTGTAGGTGATTGCATCTTTTACACAATCCTTCGACTCTATTCAAGTTTGTATTGTCTGTAATGATCAGGGTTTCTACTACGTTATTTTTTAGAAATTCAATTACTTCTTGTAATCCGTATGAACCTTTTCCAGTGTTTCCGTTAATCTCTCTAAATAACGCCTCAACAAGCTTCTTTTCTTCGACGAGTCTAAAGTTGCCTAAGATGTCAGATGATTTTGAAAATGCTTCTCGTATTCCTTCTGCACCAGAATATGATGAATCAATTGTTGCAATGATATTGTTTTGTAATCTGTATTCTAGATAATTTCCATTAATGAAATCTTCTTTTGTAGGTCCTGGACCTGAAATTACTAGCCCCTTTACAGGATAAATATCAATGAAATATTCTCTTGTTGTCTGGGCAACTCTGTTAAAGTAATACGTTAACTCCATCTCTCTGAGTTTTTGGAATCTTTTTGCAGACTGTCCACCTTGTCTGTGCTTTCCTGCAACTCCTGAACCTGTTTGAGATAAAACTTCAATTTTGTCTCCGTGTAGTAACCCCCATCCTGCATCCTTTGAATCAATTGCCAAGAATCCAATCAAGTTATCATCTTTGAGCATGTCTTTTAGAATGTCTACGTGGAAGTGATCATCACATCTGTAAAGATACTGGTTCAAGTCTTTTGGAGGATCTATCTCCCAAACTTTAACGACTTCACTTCCCAAAGGACCACCTTCTTCTGGAGGTAATGCTCCACAAAACATTACCAATCCTCTTTCAGGAGTTTTTTTGTAGAGTTTCAATCTCTGAACTACTTTTCCTAAAGAATCTACGACATGGGTTCTAGTTAGATCTGATTTGATATTATCTGCAGTACCTTGTTCTTGCTGAAGAGTACCGATAATTTCGTGAAGTTGTTTTCCTTTTGGAATGTATACTGTGATTAACTCTGTTCCGCGACCAGATTTTTTTGATAATTCTTCTAGTGTCTTTCTGATTTTATAGATTTGAACAGAATCTTGTTTTTCTATGTCAATTTTACCCATTTGTGCTCTCTCCAAACTGTGCAGATATTAATTTTGATTGATTGTCTTGCATCTTCTCACAACTCATCAATTGTTTTTAGAAATACTTCTAATGGTTGATTCCCCCTAATTTTGATAATTTTTTCATCGTTGAATACTAGAAATGATGGTGTGGCATCAATTCCAATCTCTCTTCCAAAGTCGTACAATCCATTAACCTTGCTTTGATATTTGTGCTCATCAAGACACGTGTTGAATTCTTCTAAATTCAAACCTACATTTGATGCAAATTTATCTAATGAATCTCTTGTAATCCAGCCTGTTCTTTCTCCTCCCCAATTCTTGTAAAGTTCATCATGATACTCCCAATACTTTTCTTGGTCATGAGCACAAAATGATGCTTCTGCTGCTAATACTGAATCAGGACCATTTAGCGGAAAATCTTTGAAGACAAGTTTTACTTTGCCTGTTTTAATGAAATCTTCATTAATTACATCTAATGTGTCCTTGTGAAATTTGTAACAAAATGTACATTGGTAATCTCCCCATTCCAAAATTGTAATTGGTGCATTACTGTCTCCTTGAATTGGGGAGCCATCTTCAATTAATGTGGATGGAGTCAATTTTGTAGGATTTTTTTCAGGTTCAGGATAAACTGCTAAAAATCCTCCAGCAACAATCCCTATTACAACTGGAATTAGTAGGAGATAGTATTTTGCCATATGCTGAATTTTATCTAAATGCCAGTAAAAGTCTTCTTTAATTTGTAGCAATAGTCCAAAGGGCTGAATTTTTTGCTGAAATTTCTGCCACAAACGAATCGTTTGATGATGAAATAATAATAATGTCATCCTCAGATGGATTCAGTTTTTCTAAAAGAACTTGTCTGGTTCTTTCATCTTTGTTCAAACAATCTTTGTCTTCTCCTGGAAAAACAAATTTGTTGTTTTTGAATGTTAGTGTAGTGCAACCTGATGAGCCATACATTATTGCATAATCTCGTTGTTCTATTCCTGTCTTTATTGCAAATGAATATTTTTTCAAAATTACTGCATGGTTGTTTTTACTTGGAGTTAGATTGTTTTTTTCAATCTTACATTCTTTTGGAATGATTTTGTATAGTTGTGACATGAATTTTTTTCCTTTCTCTGTCAAGTAATTTCCTGATCTAGTTGATTCTATCATTTTTGCTTCTTTTAGATGTGAAATCAGGGTCTTTACTGCTCCTTCTCCTAGATGAATCTCTCTTCCAAAAGTTGCTCTGCTTACATATTTTTCATTAGATAACAATTGAAGGGCTTTGAAAACATGTGGAATGCTAAATGTAAGTATCTTGCTAGATCCCTTTCTTGAAACAATATTTTGCAAAGTTACAATGTTCTTTTTCAATACAACTCGATCTTTTTTTGGCTTTATAAATTGGATAAATCATCCAAGGGGTTAAATACACTCATCTAGTGGTAACGCCATGTCTGAATTAAGACAAATTAATGTGTCTAAAAATGGAATCCCAAAACTTGCAATTCTTGCATTATCAATAGTCTTTGCAGCAGGATTATTTGTTGTAGGATTTGATCAAGGACACATTTTCAGTCTAGTTTATGGTGAGCAAGCATTTACTGATTTGTATCTCCATGAACTTACTCATGATATGAGACATGCAGCTGGCTTTCCTTGCCATTAGAGACATCTTATCATGAAAACATCACTTTTTATCATAATTGTTTTAATTTCAGGTGCGTTTGCTGGACTAATTCATGGTACTGTCAACTTTGCAATTGTTGAACCTTATCTTGATCAGGCAATAGGAATTGAAAACCAAAATCTGTTTGAATCTGGTGAGGAAGAAGATACTCCTGAATTCTGGGTAGAATATGAAGGATACAGAACCTGGCAGAAAAGTGGACAGATTCTTGCAGGAGTAATTTTAGGAACTTCAGTTGGCGCACTTTTTGGAATTGTTTTTGCATATTCTAGAAACGCCTTACCTGGAAACAATGACGTCAAAAAATCATTACTACTTGCTGGGATCATGTGGCTCACATTATACATTATTCCCTTTTTGAAATATCCTGCAAACCCACCAACAGTTGGAGATGGTGAAACCGTAGTCCTTAGAGCGATTCTTTATCTTTCCTTTATTGCAATTTCTGGATTTGCCGCAGTAGGATTTTATCAATTATCAAAGAAACTACAAAACAACAAAAAACTTTTTGCTCTAATTGGTTATGGCGTTTTCATCACTGCAGTATTTTTTGCAATGCCTGAAAACCCTGATGAAATAACTGCCCCCATGAATTTGGTAAATGAGTTTCGACTCATGTCTGTTCTTGGAGTAACCTCATTTTGGGCTTCAATTGGAATCATTCTTGGATTGTTTTGGAGAAAACTCTCTCCTCAAAAAGAGACTTCCAATTACAACTAATTCTAAATCTATAGAATGAGAACAACAGCACGTCATTTAAATATCTCAAGAATATTTTTGATTTTGCATGTCTAGAAAACTAACATTACCTCAACTAAAAAAATACGATATTACTCAAAAAGTTATAGAAGCATTAGCCGATTCTGAATCCCGTGCAATACTGTTCTCAATAATTCGAAAAGGAAATACTGCTGCAGAACTATCTGACAAATTAAAAATCCCTCTTAGTTCAGTCTACAAAAAACTAGCAGACCTTGAAGAACTAACACTAATCGAAGTCGAAAAATGGATGTTATCTGACAAGGGCAGAAAATACAAGGTCTACAGAAGTAGAATAAGCAAAGCAGATATCTCTATTAGAAAACCTGAACCAGTACTTACATTACTTCCAAACAAGTGATTTCATGTCAAAACCAAACATCATCCAATTATCTGAATTTGATATTACTCAGAAAATCATTGAATCTCTAAGTAACGTGTGTACTCGAGCAGTCTTATTTTCAGTCAAAAATGAATCAAAAGATGCAACCCAGATTGCCGAAGAACTAAAAATTTCCCTTTCCACAGTTTACAAAACACTCTCAAATCTTGAGGATCTTGCATTGGCTGAAGTAGACAAGTACATTATTTCTCCAGAGGGAAAAAAGATCAAACAATACAGAAGCAGAATTGGAAAAGTAGAGATTACAGTAGATAATCTTGAGCCTAGCTTGAATCTTTATCCTAATACTGATAACCCAAAAACAAGTCTATAGTTGTTCTCATTCTATAGATTTGGAATGATTCTTTGGAATGAAAATCTGGTTTAAATAATTTAGCTCTTCCTAATTTTTTAGAAATCATGAAACGAAAAGCAACCATGGCGATTATTGTTGCATTTGTAGCTATTGGCATAGCAACAATTCCTTTGAGCCAGACTGCACAAGCACAGAGTTCTATTCCTGATTGGATAAAGAACAATGCAGGTTGGTGGGCAGAAGGCGCTGTAGATGATGCAACTTTTCTAAATGGAATTACATTCCTAATTGAAAATGGAATCATCAATGTTTCATCTGATTCAAAATCTGTTGATGTTGACACACTAACCATCGGATTTATTCCAGTTGAAAAAGCCGACGAGTTAACTCCAAAAGCCCAAGCACTAGAACAATTCCTTGAAAGTGAGTTAGGTGTTGATGTCGAAGTAGTTATTCCGACAAACTATGAGACCATTATTGAAGGAATGAGATTTGGTCACATTGATGCTGCCTTTATGGATACTGGACCTGCATGGATTACCCATGAAAGAACAGGTGCAGAAGCTGTATTGGCAGAACTTGTTAAAGGTAAAGTGAATTACCAAGCAACAGTTTGGACACTGGCAGAAAATGATTCTCTTCAATCAATTGAAGATACTGTTGGCAAAAAAGTTGCATTTACCAGTATGACTGGTTCTTCTGGTTTTGTTAGACCGATGGGAACCCTAGTTACTGAAGGACATGTAACCATTGAAGGCGATGATATTGTTGCCTTGGAATCTGCATTGGCAAATAGCTTTGAAAGTTATACCTTTGCTGGAGGTTACAAAGCAGCATTAACCTTACTACTTGAAGAAAAAGTTGATGTAGCATTTGGTTCTGATATTGCACCTGCAAAGTATCTTGAGTTAGAGGATCAAAAGAAATTACGTCCAGTTACAACTATTGGACCCGTACCATCTCATGTGTTTATGGTAAGTGCTGACATGTCAGACTCTACCAAAAATGCACTAGTCGATAGTCTTATCAAACTAAATTATGATGAGCACAATTCAATATTGACTGACTTGTATGGTGCACAAGCACTAGTTCCAACAACTACCACAATGCACATAGGCGAATTCGGGGAATTCATCAATGCATTGACAGGACTTGATCAGAAGATACTAGACAAATACAACAAGAGCAAATAAAAACAGGAATTCTGAAAAATGAAACAAATTCAGATGACTGCAAACCTTTCTTTTTCTTCAATTGCAACAAAGAAAATTATCCAAATGAATGATGTCTGGACATCATATGATTCCAAAAGTTTTGCGCTAGAGGGAATTAACATGTCTATTGACCGAGGAACTAATTATGCTATAGTGGGACAGTCTGGTTCGGGAAAATCTACTTTATTAAAACTGATGAATGGAATGATGGTTCCTAGTAAGGGTACGATCAAAATTGATTACATGACTCCAAACATGAATGACAAGAAATTCAAAAAAATGATGCATACTATTGGCTACATTCCACAAAATCTTGGATTGGTAAAAAACAGCACTGTTCTTGAAAATATTCTCATTGGGGCACTGCCAAGATTAGGCAAGATTCAATCTTTTTTTAAGAAATTCCCTGAAACTGAAATTGCAGAAGCTAAAAAAATTATTTCTCAAGTTGGTCTTTCTGGAAAAGAAGAAAGAAAAGCCTACATGTTAAGTGGTGGTGAAAAGAGACGAGTTGCAATTGCTCGAGCACTGATGCAACATCCGACCATACTTCTTGCTGATGAAATTGTATCAGAGTTAGATCATGTTACTGCTCGTGAAATAATGGATTTGATTGCAGATGCTCAAAAAAGAATGAATCTTACTGCAATAATGGTTCATCATGACATGCAACTTGCTTTAGAATATGCCAATCGTGTTGCAGTGATCAAAGAAGGACAAAAGATTCTTGAAATTGGTGTTGAGGGTGAGACTATTGTTGACTTTCAGACTGGTGACATGACTACTGAAGAAATTATGGAGATGTATACTGATGACGCCAAAAAATAACATCATCATAGGAATTATTATCGCATTGTTGGTAGCCGCATCTTACAACGTAGATGCAAATCCTATTGACTTTGTTCAAGGCTTGCCAAATCTTGGTATTGTAGCTGAAGAAATGCTTGAAGTTGAATCAAAGTACATTCCTACTGCTCTTTGGGCAATGTTTGAAACTATTCAGATGGCCTTTATTGGAACAATTGTTGGTGTTGCAATCGCCTTACCTTTGAGTATGCTTGCTGCAAGAAACCTCAACAGCAAGTATGTTTATGCCCCAGTTCGTGCCTTGTTGGCAGCAATTCGTACATTCCCATCCATTCTTTGGGCAATTTTGTTTGTAATTATGGTTGGACTGGGTCCATTTGCAGGAGTTTTAGCAATTATCATGTATACGATAGGATTTGTTGCAAAATTACAGTATGAGTCAATTGAGACAATTGATTCTGATCCTATGGATGCAGTTAGTTCAATTGGTGTCTCAAAATGGCAGTTAATTCGATATGTTGTGATTCCAGAATCTGCATCTCATTTACTTAGTCAGATGCTCTACATGTTTGATTACAATGTACGTCAAACAAGCATACTTGGATTAGTCGGTGCAGGTGGAATTGGATTTTACATCATTAATTACATCAAATTCTTTGAATATGGAAAGGCTGCTGTCTTTATGTTGGTAGTACTAGCAGCAGTATTGATTATTGATTGGGTTAGTGTCAAAATTAGAGACAAGTATATCATAAAGTCTCAACATGGAATGGAAGTTACTGCCAAAAAGTAATTGATTTTATGTTGTAACTTTATCTAATTGGTTTGTTTCTGCGGCTGTCTTTACTTCTCTTGCTATTCTTTTTCCCATACTCATACTTTCATTGAATAGCAAATTATAGTATGGGGAACCGTCCATGTAGATGTTAGAACCTGCAACAATTCTTGCTGAGAACTCAAATGATGTGAATTGTGCATTCTCATCGTACACTCCTTCGATACAAAATGGACCATTCATTCCAGGTGCAACTATTCTTTTTGCAGCTTCAACAAAATTCTCACCCATTGTGTATACTTCATCTAATAATGATTCACGTAAAACTAGTGGACTGTTCCCAATGACATTAAATGATGGAACTTTGTTTGATTTCATTTGTTGCTCAGCTGGAATTCTTCCCAACCCTTCAATGTCTGATTCGTGTCTTTGATCAACTCCGTAGAACTCTAATTCTTCTTTTAGTGGAGAATAGAAAAATGTCAAGTATGCCAAAACCCCTGCTGCATATTCTTGAATGTAGAGTGTTTCGTCTTTAGAAATAATTCCTTCTGAAATCAATTGATTTCTTTTTGTATTGTAATCGTCCTCGTTTGCTGCCATAAAATAGCCCTTGCCTCCAGCGGCTCCCTGTCTTTTTACAATTGATAATTTTTCAATCTCACTAGGATTTGTAACTGGTTTTGGCATTGGAAGAGTTGCCTCTCTCATGAGTTTCTCTTTCATCTCTCTGTCTGACTCCCATCTGAGAATCCATTTGTTGCCAAAGATTGGAGTCTTGATAGATTCAATCTCATCAGAACTCATCTGTGCAATCAAGGTTCCATGAGGAATCAACACTGCATCATTTTGTTCAAGAGTTGACTGGACTTTATCATCGAGGACTTCTCTGAATTTGTCTACTATGACTAGTTCATCAATAAATGGAAATCTTTTGTATAATTTTTCACGTTTTTTCTCACAAACTAGAATTGTCTTTAGTCCTTCATCTTTTGCCCCTTTGAGAACCTGTAATGAACAGTGAGAACCTAGTGTTGCAATTGAGGTCATGTTATGAATATCCTAGAATTTTGGGCTTTAAGAACTATGTGCGGATGTGACATATTGGAAAACTTCATCTATCAACTCTACACTGAGTTCGGATTTGAGATCTTCTGGAATCACCTTTAATACAAAATCATACATTGTTGTATTCTTTGGAAGTTCGTCTCTTTCTTGTAACAAAGAAAATACAGATATTCCATTTGCGATTACTGCTACAAGTTTTTCCTTGTTTGAAAGAACCATCAAAAATTGTGAAAATTACTGGTAAATTAATGTAAATTTTATCTTTGATCTCAGGATGTTGATTTTGTCATTACTTGATTAAATGACTGTATGGTTTTGCTTTCTGTATTGAGTACTTCTAACTCTAGTGATATGTCATGTCCTCCGGCTTTGGGTTCTTCTTGAGATGCATAATATCCAACATATCCTGCGACTACGAGAATAAATCCAATAACGATTGCCATTAGTATATCCATCTTGTTTTGGAGTGGAATTGGTACTGGCTATAAGCATTATGAAAATTGAAAAATTGATTGATCTTTGAATCTAAAAATTAATTACACCATGAAATATGCAATAGAGTACTTTGATAGAAACTGAGTTAGGAACTTTACGTAGATCTCATTATTCAAATGAAATCAATTCCTCAATGGATGGCACCCAAGTCACAGTAATGGGGTGGGTACTAACTGTTAGAGGACATGGAAACATCAGTTTTGCTACAATTCGTGACAAAAATGGCGATGTTTCTATTGTTGCAAAGAAAGGCAACTGTCCTGATGATATTCGTGAAAAGATTTCCTCACTCAAAGCACATTCCTCAATTGCAATTACTGGACATGTAAAATCCTCTGAAAAAGCCCCTAGTGGTTATGAAATAGTTCCAACTGAACTACGAGTATTTTCAGAAGTTGAAAAAATTCCTCCCTTTGAGCCTATAGCCAAGACTGTTAAAAATATCGATACAAGACTAGAGGTTAGACCAATTGACCTTAGAAGAAAGGTACTACAACATATCTTCAACACTAGAAGTCTAGTTCTAAAATCAATTCGCAATTACTTTAATGATCAAAACTTTGTAGAAATCAATACTCCAAAAATGATTGCAACAGCTACTGAAGGTGGTGCTGCATTGTTCCCAATATTTTACTATAACAAAGAAGCATTCTTGGCTCAGAGTCCGCAATTATACAAAGAACAACTGACCATGAGCTTTGAAAAAGTATTTGAGATTGCTCCAATCTTTAGAGCAGAACCTTCAAGAACTAATCGCCATCTTGCCGAAGCAATCTCTATTGATTTGGAAGAAGCATTTGTTGATTACAATGATGTGATGAGTAGAATTCAAGATATTATCAAAATCTCAATTAAAGCAGTTACTGATTATGCAAAAGATAATCCTGATGCAGAGTTTACAATTCCTGAAATTCCTGACACAATTCCTCAGTACTCTTATGATGATTTGGTTGACAGAATGCAAAAGGCTGGTGCAAAAACAGAGTGGGGTGATGACTTGTATCCTTCTAACCTCAAAAAAATTGGTCTTGAAGGATTTTACTTTATCAAAGATTGGCCACTGGCACCAAAACCATTCTATGTTAAAGACAGCAAAGCCAATCCAAAAATCTCTGAATCATTTGACTTGATGTTTGGTGATCTGGAATTGTCTTCTGGTAGTACAAGAATTGAAAAACGAAATGAACTTGCTGAGAGAATGAAGAACAAAGGCATGAACACTGATGCATTTGAGTATCATCTTGGTGCATTTGATTATGGAGTCCCTCCTCATGCCGGATGCGGTATTGGTCTTGAGAGGCTAATTATGGCCTTGACAGGCACAGAAAACATCCGTGATGTAACATTTTATCCAAGAGATGTTGATAGACTAACACCATAGGTGTGGTAAAATGGTTACAGAAGAAGAGATTGAGAAAGTAGCAAAATTAATGAAAATCGAAGTAGAGGATCATAAAGAGTATGTAGACAAGGTACATGCAATGATTGATTATTTTGACATTTTAGATTCTGCAGGAGTAGATGATGAAGAAATCTCTATGCCAGAAATTCCCATCACTGCTTTACGTGAAGATAAACACATTCCATTTGATGAAAAACTCATTGAGAAATTAAACCACTACAAAGGAACCTATGTTCGAGCTCCAAAGATGTCATAATGAATCTAAAAATTTCTGCCCTAGACTATGTACAAGAAGTACAAAATGGAAATATCTCTGCTGAAGATTTTACTGCAGCAACCTTAGAAAGGATACACAGTGTAGATGAAAAACTACATGCATTTTTGTCTGTAAATGATGATGCAATTAATCAAGCAAGAGAAATTGACAAGAAAATAAAATCTGGGGATAAAGTAGGTGCATGTTTTGGAATGCCAATATCCATTAAAGACAACATGTGTATCAAAAATAGTAAAACTACTTGTGCATCAAAGATGCTTGAGAATTTTGTTGCTCCATATGATGCAACAGTAATCTCAAAACTCAAAGAACAAGATGCAATCTTTATTGGAAAAGCAAACATGGATGAGTTTGCAATGGGACTTACAACTGAATTTAGTGCATATGGTCCAAGCAAAAACCCTTGGAATGTTGACTGTACTCCTGGTGGCTCATCGGGTGGCAGTGCTGTATCTGTAAGTGCCTTTGAATGTGTCGCATCACTTGGTTCTGATACTGGAGGCTCTGTTAGAAACCCTGCTAGCTTTTGTTCTGCAGTAGGTTACAAACCAACATATGGTTTGATTAGCAGATATGGTCTCATCTCTTATGCAAACAGCATTGAGCAGATTGGACCTGTAACTAGAACTGTCAAAGACACTGCATTTTTGTTAAACATGATTACTGGATTAGATCCTAATGACAATACTACAGTTGATAACAAGAATGAAGACTATCTTTCAGGCATAGATTCAGGCGTTGAAGGCAAGAAAATAGGCATAATCAAAGAGATGATGGCTGAAGGCACTGATCCTGCAGTGATATCTGCAACAAAGGATGCTGTATCAAAACTTGAAGGATTAGGTGCAATATGCGAGGAAGTCTCACTTGATATGGTCAAATATTCTGTTGCAGCATACTATACCATTACTGCAACTGAAGCTGGAAGCAACCTGGCAAGATACGACAACTTGAGATATGGCTATGACTTTTCACTTGAAGGATATGAATTCAACTCTTACATTCAAAAAGCAAGAAAGAATTTTGGACCTGAAGTTACAAGAAGAATGATCATTGGTGGATTTGTTCCATCTGCAGGACATGCTGGCAAGTATTTCCTCAAAGCACTAAAAGTAAAAAATAAACTCACAAAAGAAATCAACGAAGCTTTCAAAAAATATGATTTGTTAATTGCCCCAACGGTTCCAATCTTACCATTCAAACTTGGAGAAAAGATTGATGATCCTGTTGCATTATTCTTAGTTGATATCAACACTGTTACTGCAAATCTAACCGGAAAACCGGCAATCTCTGTTCCATTTGCTGTTTCAAATGGATTACCGATTGGAATTCAATTACTGGCAGATTCTATGAATGATAAAATGTTGCTGCAAGCAGCACATGCATTAGAGCAAACTGTAAAACTACCGGAGGTTCCAATATGACTAAAATCGGCTTAGAGATTCACTGTCAATTAACAAATCTTGAAAGCAAATTGTTTTGCTCATGTAAAGCAAACTATCGTCAATTTGAGATTAATGAAAACATTTGTCCTGTTTGTATGGGATTACCTGGAAGTTTACCTAGATTAAATCAAGATGCTGTCAAAAAGGCAACAATGATTGCAATGGCATTAAACTGCTCTACTCCTGACAAAATTGCATTCTTTAGAAAAAATTACTTTTATCCTGATTTACCAAAAAACTTCCAAATCACTCAGCTAAACATCTATGGGGACACCAGTGTAGGTGGTCCTGGCTCTATAATGGTTGGAGACAAGGAAATCCGAATTACTAGAATCCAACTAGAAGAAGACCCTGGTAGGCTAATTTACGAGGGAAGTTCCTCTAAAAACCAAATCACTCTTGTTGACTACAATCGTGCAGGCACACCTCTAGTTGAGATTGTAACTGAGCCTGACTTTGAGAATCCAAAACAAGTAAGAGAATTTCTCAATATTTTGTCTGACTTGCTAGAGAATCTGGGAGTATCTGATCCTAGTTTAGAAGGTGCAATGAGAGCAGACGCAAATGTCTCCATTGAAGGTGGAAAGAAAGTTGAGATAAAAAATATTGGCTCATTTCATGATTTAGAAAAAGCAGTTCACTTTGAAATTACAAGACAGGAGAGTTTACACTCTAGAGAAATTGAAATTGCCCAAGAAACTCGTCATTGGGATGATAAAAGAAAGATAACAATTTCATCTCGTTCCAAAGAAGAAGCATTGGATTATCGTTATTTCTTGGAAGGTGACATTCCTTGGGTTACTATTGATCCTGCAATACAAGAGAAGTTAAAATCTGAAATGCCTGAAAGCATTAGCTCTAAAAAAGAAAGATACGTATCAAAATATAGCATTCCAAATCAAGTTGCAGATGTATTATCCTCAGATAAATTCTATTCAGATTTGTTTGAGGATTCTCATACTGAATCAAACGCAAAAGAGATTGCAAATATCATTACAACTGATTTGATGGGGTTAGTTGATACTAGAGAAAAACGTGAGGCATCAAAGATCACTGCAATACATTTGAGAGATTTGGCTGACGCAATTCAAACAGGAAAAATTTCAAGAAACTCTGCAAAAAATGCATTGCATGAAATTGTAAAAACTGGCAAAGACCTATCTCAAGTAATGTCTGATCTTGATTTGGGTAATGTGTCTGATGAATCAGAATTACTTACCGTTATCAAAGATGTAATTTCTGAAGAACCTCAAGCAGTAGAGCAAGCAAAATCAAATCCTCAAACAATAAACTATCTTGTAGGTAAAGTAATGCAAAAAACAAAAGGCAAGGCAGATCCTAAACTTACCCTTGACTTGCTCAAAAAGCAGATTGAATAAGAAATGTCTGAACTATCACTAGAAGACATAGAATTCATCAAAATTTTAGCAACCTCTGATGCGACAGTACTCCAAGCAGGCATGAATGATGCCACTCGCAAGCGATTAGATGAGCAGGTAGGCGTAATTTTGAGGGAATATTATCATGAAAATACAACATTTTCTGGAACAAAACGAATCAAAGAATTTGAAAAAGCAGGAATCACTGAAGATCATGGCAAAGCAGCAATTGCCTGTGCTAGACGTCTTGGAATTGATATTTCTTAATCTAAAATCTTTTTACCGTCTATCTATTCTAAAAATTGAATATTGTCTAATTTTGAATTTGTTCCAACACAAAAACAAGTTGAAGAATCTAACATATTTCGTTTTATGCAAAAACATGCAATATCATCATTATCTGAACTATCAAAAAAGGCAAAAGATGAACTAGAATGGTTTTGGCAACAAGTCGATAAAGACATTGGAGTTATTTGGGACTCTCCCTATTTGCAAATCTTAGATTCTTCAAACGGAATAGCACATTCCAAATGGTTTGTTGGCGGTAAAACAAACATCTACAAATCTACAGTTGAAAAATTTGTAAAATTAACTCCTGAAAAAACTGCATATCACTTTATTTCAGAAGATGGAACTACATCCAAATTAACATACCAAGAATTGGACAACAAAGTATCAAAACTT
Source organism: Candidatus Nitrosopumilus sp. (assembly GCA_003702545.1). Taxonomy (GTDB): domain Archaea; phylum Thermoproteota; class Nitrososphaeria; order Nitrososphaerales; family Nitrosopumilaceae; genus Nitrosopumilus. The sequence continues at coordinate 7,142 of REGK01000014.1, read as the reverse complement.
GCAAATGGTCTAAAATCATTAGGTGTCAAAAAAGGAGATGTTGTGGCAATTTATCTCCCAATGATTCAAGAGGCAATCTTGGCAATACTAGCTTCAGCAAAAATTGGTGCAGTACAAACTGTAATTTTTTCAGGATACAGCACTGAATCACTCCATATACGACTACAAGACTGTAATGCCAAAGTTCTCTTTGTTTCAGATGGATTTTACAGAAAAGGAAAACCAATCTCTCAAAAAGAAACCGTAGAAAAAGCAATTCAAGACACACATGTCAAAAAAACAATTGTTGTTAAATACAAGGGAGTTGACAAATACAAAAATTCAGAAAACATTGTAGATTTTCATGAATTGACAGAATCTCAAAATTCTGACTGTCCCACTGAGATAATGGATTCAGAAGATCCTCTATTCATTTTGTATACATCTGGTACTACTGGAAAACCAAAAGGTGTGGTCCATGTTCATGGTGGTTTTTCTGTATTTGCAGGACATCAGGCAGCCTATCTGATAGATTTGCAGGCACAAGATGTGTTATTTTGGCCTGCAGATATTGGTTGGATTACAGGTCTTGTGTGGAACGTCTATGGATTGCTAATGATGGGTGCTAGTTCTGTGATTTATGACGGGGCATTAGATTTTCCAAAATCTGATAGAGTCTGGCAAATCCTTTCAGATTATAGCGCAACAATATTTGGGATCTCTCCTACTGCAACAAGATTATTCAAGAAAAATAATCAAGAACCCCTAGAAAATTATTCTCTTGAAAAAATCAAAAACATCCCAACCACTGGTGAGCCCCTTGATGAGGATTCTTGGTGGTGGTTGTTTGAAAAAGTTGGAAACAAGAAAATCCCAATCATGAACTTGTCTGGTGGAACTGAAATTGGTGGAGCAATGTTGTCTGTTTTTCCTGGAATGAAACTAAAACCTTCAACTGTTGGGATTCCGGTACCTGGAATGAATCTTGATGTAGTTGATGATGATGGAAATTCTGTTAAAAACAAAAATGGTTATCTGATAATTAGATCACCTTGGCCCGGAATGACTCGAGGATTACTTAATGACAATGAGCGATTCATAGAAACCTACTGGTCTAGATTCAAAGATATTTGGTTTCATGGTGATTATGTCTATGTTGATGAAGATGATCTTTGGTATATGCGTGGAAGAACTGATGATGTGATTAATGTATCTGGACATAGAATGAGTACTGCTGAAATTGAACATACTGTGATTTCTAATGAAAAAATTTCTGATGCAGCATCTATTGCGATTCCAGATGATGTTACTGGCGAGGCAATTGTTGTTTTCTTTGTTGCAGATAACAAAGATGATTCTAATTTGGAACAAACAGTTTCAGATTTTATTTCACAAAAGATTGGCAAAGTTGCAAAACCAAAATTTGTTTATCAATTAACTGATTTACCAAAAACTAGAACTGGTAAAATTATGAGACGATTACTAAAATCAAAACTATTGGGAAAAGAACTAGGTGATCTGTCGTCACTAGAGAATCCTCAGATACTAGACGAGGTTCCAAAAATTGGTTAACATTTACTAACTTTTTGATACTTTCTAATTCACGTTTTATGTAATAATCAAAATAACTGATACTGAGCATTGAAATTTGTTGTTGATCAGCAAGTAGAAGACATTGAGATGCCTGAGAATCTCAAATTAAACACCTTTTTGCAAGAATTTCACTCTGATTGCACTCATCCTGAATGTGGTTTTGGATTTTATGGCTTTGCCTTTGGGCAATCCCCATTTCCTGTGCCTAGGCTAATTCAAGAGGCATTGATAAAAAATGTAAACAAGGGAGAATATGCTGCAGTTCCTGGTATTCCTGAACTACGCAATGCAATTTCAAAATACAACAAACATTATTTTGGGATGGACGTTTCTCCAGACAGAATCTATGTTGGCCCTGGAACTAAAGAACTAATCTTTAATCTGCTTGAAATTTTACATGGAACAGTAATTCTACCTACTCCTGCATGGTTGGGTTATCTTCCACAAATCCGATTCTTAAAGAAAAACTATCACATGCTACCAACCCGTGCAAACAAAAAGATTGCACCAAATGATCTTAGACGACTAGCACTACGATTACAAGATAGGCAGAAAATTTTGATTTTAAACAACCCTCACAATCCCACAGGATTACTTTACAATAAATTAGAACTAGAAGAAATTGCAGATGTTTGTAGAGAACTAAACATCACTATAATTTCAGATGAAATCTATGCTCAGACAACATATGATTTTTCCAAATTTGTCAGTATGGGAAAAATCTATCCTGAAGGAACATTTGTTACAAATGGACTGTCAAAATCCCATGCTGCAGGTGGTTATAGATTAGGTTATGTGATTTTCCCACAACATGCAACTGACCTTAGAGTACAATTCAAAAAAATCCTTGCAACTGAATACACTGCAGTATCTACCCCAATCCAACATGCTGCAGTACCAGGATTTGAAATTAGTCGTGAAATGGATGAGTATTTTGAGATCACAAGAAACATTCACAAAATAATGGGCGAATACACATATCACAGATTAACATCAATTGATGGAATTAAAGCAACAAAACCTGAAGCGACATTTTACTTGTTAGCAGATTTTAATGCATATGCTCCAGAATTACAAAAGGCAAAAATTAGAACTTCACAAAAACTATCTGAATCCTTCATTGTTCATCCATATCATACAGCAATAGTGGGTGGAGACAGTCTAGTTTTGGAAAGAACTGACTTTAGTGCAAGAATTGCCTATGTTGATTATGATGGTGAGGCAGTCTATCAGAAATACAAAGAAAATAGGCCTAAAACCCATTCAGAGCGAACTGAGTTTGTGACTGAAAATGCCCCAAAAATAGTTGCAGGCCTGGGTATGATTGAAAAGTTCTTTGGTGCACTCAAAAAAGATGCAGTTGATGAATTGATGTTGATGAAAAACAGTGTAAAAATTCCAAATTAGGAATGTAATCGCTTTTCTAGTCTTTCAAACTCTTCTAGAGATATCTCACCCTTTGCCAATCTCATTTGAAGAACATCTACTGGGTTTGTTCTTGTAATTGGTTTGATGATTTTATTTTTGATTGATTCTGTGTTAATTGAAATTTGTCTGGTGTTATCATTTACTTTTCTTTTAATCCCATACACTGCTCCAAATAATATTCCCAATCCTCCGATTGCTAAAATCATATGTGCAGTTTCAGAATTGTTTGTTTCTACTGATTCTTGATAAACTAGTGATGCATCTGCTTTTTGTATGAGTTCTTTTTCAAGTATTGAATCAATTACTGAATCATCATTGTTAATTCCAATTGCCTCTTCAATCGTAATATCTGGATAGTTTCTATCAAACCATGATTTGTATGTTGACTCGTTGTAATATCTATCCAAATAATACTGTGGGTTTTTATCAGGATCCACAAAATTTGCCAGTTGTGTTTCTGCAAATACATCATTGGATATGGGAATCATACTTGTCGACAAAACTCCAAACACAAATGCAATTTGTATTACTTTTACCAACAGTGAATAACACTATTTTTTTGATTTAAAACACACGTACCATTTTTTCATATGAAACGATAGCAAGTTTTATTAAAATTAGAAATTTGCAGTGTAACTATTTCTTTTTTCTAATCTGCTGAGCAACCATTGGCAAAAATGCTCCTACATCTGAAACAATTCCCAGTGCTTGCCAAGTTCCTCTATCCATAAGTTTTGTAACTGTTGGCTGGTTGATATCTACAACAATTACTTTGACATTTGCAGGTAACATGTTACCTGTTGCAATAGAATGAAGCATCGTTGAAATCATTATGACCATCTTTGCGTCTTTTAGAACTTTTTTGTATTCTCTTTGAGCTTGTGCCACATCTGTAATTACATCTGGTAGTGGGCCGTCATCTCTAATTGAGCCTGCCAAAACAAATGGGACTTTGTTCTTTACACATTCATACATGATTCCTTTGGTAAGTTTTTTTGTTTTTACCATATTAGCAATAGAACCTGCTTTGAATACTGAATTAATTGCGTCCATGTGATTTCTATGACCATGATATGCCAAAGTAGCATCATGTACATTCATCCCTAATGATGTTCCTATGGTGGCATATTCTATATCGTGAACAGCTAATGCATTTCCAGCTAAAACACCATCAATGTATCCTGATCTAATTAATTCTGATACGGCATCTGATGCTCCAGTATGAACAATTGCAGGACCTCCTACAATCACAATCTTTCCACCTTTCTTTTTGGTATTGTAAATATCATCAGCTACTTTTTTTGCAATATGTTGAGTTGGTCTTTCACTAGAACTCGAACTACCCATAAATTCAAAGACATTGGAGCCTTCTCTTGGTCTTTCAGGAGGATTGATTTTGACTCCTTCTTCTCCAACAATAATTTGATCACCTTTCTTGACGTCTCTTACAGGAACACAATATGCTTTATTTCCCTTGACAACAATACACTTGTCCATCATCATGTTTTCTACTTGAATCCACTTGCCATTGTGAAAGATTTGGGTGTGATTATTTGTTGTACTGTAAAACTTGTCTGGCATTACAAAATTCTTTGGAGCTTTTTTTAGAGTAACCTCTTTTTGAACTTTGGACACAGCACCTTCTCTGTAAATTGTTTGTAAAATCTCATCGAGATGTTTTTGGTTCTTACCATTAACTAATAATCGAGCATATGATTGATCTTTTTTCTTTTTACCAATGTTGATTTCTTCTACTTGAAACTCTCCTTGCAAATCCATTATTTTATCAAATATTTTGGTAAGGATCAATGAATCGATTAAATGTCCACTAACTTCGATCTCTTGAGAAAATTTACTCATTTTACTACTCTCCACACAATCATAACTAAAGCTTTACGTTTTATTTGAGGCTAAATTATACTGGAAGAATTACCTTACCTTCAAACTTTGGAATGTTATCTGATTCAAATGCTTTTTCTAATTTCTCCTTTTGTTCTTTAGTTACACCTTGAACAATTGTTTTAGATGCACCACTATTATCCACCAGAGCTAGTATGTACCCACTATTGTCTGTCAATACAAAACCTGCTGACTCGTCAACAAATGCATAAAGATTTTCTTCGCCAACTGGCTTCCAGACATTTGATTTTGTATCAGTTAGTGCTAAGGCAGGCATTGCCTTTCCGTCTGTTAATTTATTGAGATATTCTCTTGCATCTGCTACCCTTTTTTGACCTAGTTTTAATGCTTGAAAATATTGCATGTCTTTCAAAATATCTGATTGTTATAAAAACAATATTGCCTCAAAAGATAGTTATAGAATGTTTCACTAAAAATTTCATGCCTCTTACAAATAATGTAATCATCAAATTAAATGAAATTACCACAATGGTTGAAGACAAATCAAAACTATCTGAACCTGAAGTTGATGAAATAAAATCAATTTTCAAAGAACTAGTAAAAAGTGGCGAGAGATATGATGTTGATGAAATTGAATTTTGGTTTAAAAATGAAGGTAGTTGGCAAACTAGAGAACCAATAATTAGAATTGCAAATCTTTCAAACTATGTTCAAGATAAACATCAACAAACAGCTCATCTAAGAATCATGTCTGATGATGATTGTAGTTGCGGACACTAAACTTGTAATTGTTCTAGTAATCGACCCACAATCTTTGCGTTTTCTTGCCTTTCGTTAAGAATCTCATTTAATCTAGTTTCGTTACTGTCTTTCTTTGTAACGATTTCAAAATACTCTTCATCCAAATCACTGTTAGATTGTAATCTTTTGATGACTTCAAATAATATGCCAATTACTTGCTTTTGAGCATCAATTAGTTCATCTTTTTCGGTTTCAGACACTATTTCTCATCAACTATCTTTGTAAATAATTCTTTTAATTTGGGATGAGTTATGGATGATTTTGCAGACTCAAAGAATGGCTCTAGTTTTTCTTTTGAATGTCCTTGAGATTGGTAAATTTTTGCCTGTAATGCCATTTCTAATTTATCAATTTGATGTACAATTTGACTCTCAATGGAATTATTCTCTTGGTACTCTTTCCAAATTCCTACATAGTTTGATTCAATTGATTTCGGTAATGTCTTGACAATTTCCTCAAAGGCCGAATTTTCCAACCTTTGTTTTTCTTCAATTTTCATTTGGTCTGGTACAATATCTCCGATTTTTGATTCGGCTAAATCATGTAGCAAAATCATTTTGATAACTTTTTCTGAATTTAGATTCTCTAAATCAGAAATTACCATTCCGATGACTGCCATTGAAAATGTATGATCTGCAACTGATTCTGGATTAGATAATGATAGTTTGTCAATCCATCCTTGACGTGATATGTTTTTTAGATTAGCAGATGTTTTGAAAAAACCCTCAATCATTGTTAATGAGAACCATCTATCTCCTAAAGAGTTTTGAGATTTTAGAATCACATAATAGTTGAAACAAGTCTCGTAATTCTATGAAGATCTATACCAAAACAGGTGATGATGGAAATACCGGACTCCAAGGAAATTTACGTATATCAAAATCTCACCCAAGAATATTTGCATATGGTGCAGTCGATGAGGCAAATGCAGCATTAGGGATTGTTTTAACAAATTCCTTAGATGATGATATTTTCAATGTACTTCGGAAAATTCAAAATGATTTGTTTGTCGTAGGCTCTGACTTGTCAAATCCAAATCTAAATGATGTAAAAAATAGAATATCCTTAGAAATGATTCAAGAACTGGAGCAAAATATAGATAAATTTGATGCAGAACTCCCTCCTTTGACTAATTTCATATTGCCTGGAGGAGTTACTGCTGCATCCCAATTGCATTTTGCAAGAACTATTGTCCGAAGAGCAGAAACCTTGACTGTCCAACTGGCAGAAAAAGACGAAATCAATTCTAACTGCATAATTTACCTAAATCGATTATCGGATCTGTTTTTTGTAATGGGTCGATTAATCAATAAAAGAAATGGTACAGAAGACATTATTTGGAAGATCTAAAAAGACACACTTTAATTCCTCGAAAAAATCATTTTTTTCAAGTGCCGTGGTAGCTCAGCCTGGGAGAGCACTCGGCTGAAGACCGGGCTGTCGCGCGTTCAAATCCCGCCCGCGGCACTCTCTAAAGTTTC
>REGK01000048.1 GCA_003702545.1 Candidatus Nitrosopumilus sp. | reverse complement strand
TCCCAGCAGGGGCTGAAGAGATTGAAATAATCGGTACCTTTGTAGTCCCAGAATTTGGTACAATCGCAGCCATGATTCTAGCAGTGGCAATTATCTCAATAATTGCAGTATCTGCAAAATCAAGACTTAGCATTATGCCAAGAATCTAAAATTTCATCTTTTTTCTCTTTTTAAATATACATAAATACCAAGGTAACTTGGGAAAAATTAGGATGAATTTTAAACGTTCTACAACATCGATGGCAATAGCCCTTTTGGCAGTGTCATTAATTTCAGTGACCTCAATTCAACAAGATGCATTTGCTCAAACACAAGGAATGACCTTAACAGCTATGGCAGACGAAGATTCCAAAACAATTACCGTAACAGGTAAGACAGTTTCAGAATACACAGATGTTTCATTTACTGTAAAGTCTCCAAGTGGAAATAATGTAGTTGCTGTTGGTCAAACAACACCAGATGCTGAAGGAATGTTTGGTGCAGAATTCAAAATCGGTCCAACATGGACAGAAAATGGATTCTATGAAATCAAAGCACAACAAGGTGACACAGCATTGTATACAATGACAGTTCTTGTTGAAGTAAATGGTGGAATGGCAGAACAAACTTCTGTAACTGAATCCAACTTCTCTTCAGATGTGTTTGAACCAATTGAACCAAGTGTTGCAAGAGATGCAGGAATTGAAATTAGTACCGCCGAAACCGAAATGGGATCCGATACAATTGTAGTTACTGGAAGTACAGATAGAGTAAGTGCAGATATCACATTAACCGTAACTGCTCCAAATGGAAACGTAGTATCAATTGATCAAGTATCACCAATGCTTGATGGAGAGTTTACAGCAACCATCACAACAGGTGGACCATTATGGACACAAGATGGTTTTTACACTGTTACAGCACAACAATTTAGCGATCCAAAATATACTGCTTCAGCTGAAGTAGATATTCAAGACGGAGTGGTAGTCCCAGAATTTGGTACAATCGCAGCCATGATTCTAGCAGTGGCAATTATCTCAATAATTGCAGTATCTGCAAAATCAAGACTGAGTATCATACCAAGATACTAAAATCACATCTTTTTTCATTTTTTAAATATACATAAATAGAGACATGTTCAAATCGCAACAAGATGAACAACCGTACGTCGTTCGCGCTACTAGCCGTTTTGACTGCAGTCGGTACTTTAACCGTGTCATCAGCATATGCTCAAGAACATCAACAAGCATGTGTTGGATGTTCCATGGAAGATGCAAGAGTAACAGCAAATGAGATGTTGCTTGGAGATATTCCAGTATCTGTTTGGACAGATAAAACAAGTTATGGACATAGTGACATGATTATGGTAAATGGGCAAGTAGCAAATGTAGCATCTGGATTTCCAGTTACAATTACTGTTGTGAGTCCTCTAAACTCTATTGTTAACATTGATCAAATCAATGTAGGAAATGATGGAAGTTTTGAGACGACATTAAACACAGCAGGTGCAATGTGGAAATACGACGGTACCTACACCATTAAGGCAAACTATGGCAGTGCTGAAAAAAGCAACAGTGTCAAAGTTGAATTAACTGGTGGAGTTGCATACGAACCAACCTACGAAACACCAACAACATCCAAACAATGTGGTGCTAATGAAATTACTGCAGATGGTTATTGTGTACCATTTAGTATTTCAGGTGGTGCAGTTACAAGTGCAACTCTCAATACAGATGATAACTCAATTGTTGTCAACATCAGCTCTGTTGATGATGGAACATTAACTGTAACTCCATCAAAGACAGTCCAAGACGGTATCTTTATGGTATTAGTTGACGGAGAAGAATGGGATGATGTTGAGATTGTTGCAAACAAAGTAACAGTCATGTTCCCAGCTGGAACTGAGCAAATTGAAATTATTGGTACCTTTGTAGTCCCAGAATTTGGTACAATCGCAGCCATGATTCTAGCAGTGGCAATTATCTCAATAATTGCAGTATCTGCAAAATCAAGACTGAGTATCATACCAAGATACTAAAATCACATCTTTTTTCATTTTTTCATTTTTGATAGTAAAAGAAATATACAAACATATGATTCAAAACTTGTGGATTCTAAGGTAGTCTATGGAATAATTTCTCTATTGATAATTTCTGCAGTACCTGCTTTTGCACAAGAATCATTAATTTCAGTTCAAACAGACGACAAAAACTATGACGAAGGAGATACAATAGTAATTTCAGGACTAGTTACAACAGTAGTTGGAGAAACACCAGTAACACTTCAATTATTTACAGAAGGGAATCTAGTAGACATTGCACAAATTACAGTAGCTCAGGATGGAACATATTCTCACACAGTCATTGCTGAAGGTCCATTATGGAATAAAGCAGGAGATTACCTAGTCAGGGTCTTGTATGGAGAAGGAAACATTGCAGAATACGAATTTAGCTATACCCCAAAATCAGAGATAGTTGAAACCACTACCATTTTTGAAGTTGATGCAGGAGGTCACGGAACATTTGATGTAGAATACACAATCAAAGGAGGCACAGTCAAAGACATGATAGTTGATGCAGATATTTTCGCATTGAGAATTCAAATTGATTCAACTGATGAAGGAAAGATTGACTTGGATTTGCCAAGAGAATTTATCGGGGCCGAAAAGCAAGATGGAAAAGATGACACTTTTATCATTTTAATTGATGGAGTAGAAGTGCCATACCAAGAATCAGTTGTACACTCAGATTCTAGAGTAATTACAATCAATTTTGAGCAAGGTGATTCAGATATTGAAATTATTGGAACTTACATTGTTCCAGAATTTGGAACAATTGCAATGATGATCTTAGTAGTTGGAATTATGGCAACAGTAATTCTAACAAGAAACAGATTTCAGATGAAAATTTAGTTTTTTGAAAAAGAGTATTTTTCTTTGAACGGAGATACTGATCGTAACTCATCGACGACTTTTTTTAGAATTTCGACTGTTTCTTCAATTTCTTTTTCATCGTTGAATATTCCAGTTGTCACTCTTAATGAGCCAGTAATTTGTTCATGGGAGAATCCCATTGCCTGTAAAACATGAGATGCTTTTTGAGTATGCACAGAACATGCTGAACCAGTAGATGCTGCGACTCCATACTCATCGAGTTTGATAATAAGATCTTCACCATTTACACCAAGAAAAGTAAAATGAGCATTATTTGGTAAATGATGTTCACGATGACCGTTTATGGTTACTTGTGAAATTCCATCAGACACATTTTGGACTAGTGTGTCTCGAAGTTTTTTCATGTGAGAGACATTCTCATTTAAATTTGATTTTGCAATATCACATGCCTTGCCAAAACCAACAATATTTGCTACATTTTCAGTACCAGAGCGAAAACCATGTTCTTGTCCACCACCCAAAATCATAGGATTAAGCAAAGTACCTTTTTTGATATACAAAGCACCAATTCCCTTTGGACCATAGAGTTTATGAGAAGAAATCGATAGTAAATCCACACCTAATTCACTAACATTAATTGGCACCTTTCCTACTGCCTGTACAGCATCAGTATGAAATACAACATTATGTTCATGACAAATTTTGGCGATTTCTACAATCGGTTGAATTGTACCTACTTCATTATTACCAAACATGATTGAAACAATTCTAGTTTTTTCAGATAGAGAATCTTTAAGATTAGAGAGATTAATCATGCCAAAGTTATCCACAGGAAGATAAACCATATCAAATCCTTCTTGAGATAATTTTTTGCATGGTTCTAAAATTGCATCATGCTCAATTGAAGAAGTTATGATTTGACCTGAAGAATGTTTTGTTGCAATTCCTCGTAGTGCAGTATTGTTTGATTCGGTACCACCAGAAGTGATAAAAATTTCAGAAGGATCTGCATTGATCAAAGATGCAATTTGTTTTCTTGCCTTTTCAATTGCCTTCCTAGATAATCTACCATAACGATGAATGGAAGAAGGGTTCCCATATTGTTCTTTAAGGTATGGAAGCATTGATTCTAGTACATCATCATGAATTTGAGTTGATGCAGCATTATCAAGATAAATCAATCTGCAATCACGTTAATTTTTCCTGGTTTATACCCTTCTGGATCAATTTCAACTGAAGTAAATCCAACCATCTTCAGTTTTTCTGTGATTTCATCTAATACGACATTATCAAATTTAGAAATATTATTTTTTTCCACTTCAATTTTTGCAGAACCGTCAAAATCACGTACACGAACTTGTTTGACTTTGGTTAGTTGTTTTACAACAGTTTCGCCAAATTCAATCCTAGCTAATCTCTCAGCAGTAACTCTCTGACCCCAAGGTATACGTGAAGCCAAACAAGAGTTTGAAGGTTTATCATGAACGGACAATCCCAACGACTTTGCAATTTGTCGGATTTGGGGTTTTGAAAGATTTGTTTCAACAAGAGGGCTTCTAATTCCATTTTGACGTAAGGCATCAATTCCCGGCCTATAGTCACCTAAATCATCCAAATTAGTTCCATCAACAATTACATCTACATGATGTTCTTTTGCCAATTTTAGGAGATGATCTCCCAATTCGAGCCTACAGTGAAAACATCTAGTTGAATCATTTTTTGTAAATTCTTCATTTTCAAGTTCGTTATAATCTAAGAAAAGTTGAGTTATTCCTATTTCAGAACAAATTTGTTTAGCAGTTTGAAGTTCTTCTTGAGATAATGTTTTGTAATCAGCAGTTACTGCAATTGCCGAATCACCTAATTTTTGATATGCAGCATACGCAACAAGTGCACTATCTACACCACCAGATAATGCAATCATGACTTTATTTTTATCAGCAAACCAATTTTCTAATTCATTTAATTTTGCCATTTAGTTCTCCAACTTTTCAATTTCTTTACGAAGTAAGGATTCTGTTTCTTTGATTGATTTTTCAATGGTGTTTGAGATATCCTTGAGATCATCAAACTCTATTTTGAAATCAGTTTTTCCTTTGAAAGTGGATTTTTTGTATCTTACATTAAAGGACTTTCCATCAATTGTCAATGAAATGGTTTCATTTGTTCTAGGTACAACAAATCTATTGGATTCAGAAATCCTAACTCCTAAAGTACCAGTTTCCAATACCAATGTATCAACAATTTCATCAATATTTTTATCATCACATATTACAGATACCAAATTTGTAGGTCTTCCTTTTTTTGTAATTCCATGATAAATGGAAACATCTCTAGCATCTTTTTGCATAATCTTTTCAATTAAATTTCCAAGTATTTCACCTGAAATATCATCAACATTAGTTTCAAGAATCTTTACAGAGTCACATTCCAAGTTATTTGTAGAGCCTCTAACTAGTTTGAGGACATTTGAAAAATTTTGAAAATCTTTTTGTCCTGCACCATAGCCAATTGAATCAATTTTCATGGAAGGGTAATAATCCATACAGGTATTTGTCAAATTAGCCAAAATACATGCACCAGTAGGAGTAGTCAATTCCTCACCAGCATCATTGCCTTTAATTTTCAGAAAAGAATTTTTGAAAATCTCCAAAATTGCACTTGCAGGATTAGACATGGTACCATGAGAAAAAGTTACACTTCCACCACCTACAGAAACAGGCATACAAATAATTTTTTCATCAAATAATCCCAAATCATCCAAGGCAATTGTTATTCCAACAATGTCAACTAAGGTATCAATGCTAGAGGCCTCGTGAAAATGCACAGAATCTTCTGAGACCCCATGAATTTTAGATTCTGAAGAAATTAGAGAATTGATACAAGATTCAGCAAATGTCTTTGCCTTATCTGAAAGACCCAAATGTAATGTTGAATCATTAATTGCTTTTTTGATTTCAGAGCCTTTTTTTTCATGAGAATTTTCATCTATTTCTAAAACAAGTTGAAGAGCTTCAATTCCTCTTTTTTTGGTTTTTTGAAAATCAATTTTGGTGATATTTGAATCTGAGAAAAATTGTTCAGATTTTTTGATTCCATCAATTACCTTTCCCTTATCTGCACCCAAATCAATTAGGGAAGAAAGAAGCATATCCCCAGATATTCCTGCAATTTGAGGATCAATTACCAAAACCATTGATTAAAAAATATCAAAAATGCTTATAAATTCGTCTGATCGGTATGAAATTTCATTAGATTTAATTATTGAAAATTAACAGTGATTTTTATGATTACTATAATTGGTTCAGGAAAAGTAGGTGGAGACGCTGCATTGTTTTCAGCACTAAAACGATTAGATGATCAAATTTTGTTACTAGATGTTGCTGAAGGACTTCCTCAAGGTGAAGCAATGGACATCAACCATATGCTTTCAGAACAAGGAATTGATGTTGAAGTAAAAGGTTCCAATAATTTTGAAGACATGAAAGGTTCCAATATTGTAGTAGTAGTTGCGGGTTCTGGACGAAAACCAGGAATGACCCGTATGGATCTTTTGAAGATTAATGCATCAATTGTAAAAAGCGTTGTAGAAAATGTGAAAAAATATGCAGATGACTCTATGATTATTCCAGTAACTAATCCACTAGATCCAATGGCATACATCACATACAAAGTATCAGGATTTGATAGAAGTAGAGTATTTGGGATGGGAGGTATGCTTGATTTATCAAGATTTAGACAATTTATCCATGAAGCAACTGGACACTCTCGTGACTCAATCAGAGCACTAGTTATTGGAGAACATGGTGAGAACATGTTACCTTTACCAAGATTTTCATCTGTTTCAGGAATTCCACTACCATCATTGCTTCCAAAAGAAAAATTAGATGAACTAGTTCAAAACACAAAACAAGTTGCAGCAAAAGTTATTGAACTAAAAGGTGCCACAGTACATGCACCAGGAAACGCAATTTCTGCAATTGTAGAATCAGTTGTAAGAGACAGAAAACAAGTGATTCCAGTAGCAACTTATCTTGATGGAGAATATGGTCACTCTGATGTCACCATTGGAGTTCCTGCAGTAATAGGAAAGAAAGGTGTAGAAAAAATTATAGAGTTAGATCTAAATGATGAAGAAAAACAAGTCTTTAACAAAGCAGTAGAGAATGTTAAAGGCGCACTTTCAGGTGTTGAAATCTAAGCCTTTTTTTATCCATTAAACAAAAACCCATTATTGGAAACTCATGAAATTCTCAAAGCTGTGAAAGCAGGAAAAATTTCAATAAATGATGCAAAGAAACTTTTGTCAATATATTCAATCGAAGAGATAGAAGGAATTGCCAAAATAGACATCAACAGAAGAAAAAGAAGAGGAATTCCAGAAATAATTTTTGCAGAGACAAAAGAACTTGAAGATATTAAAAAAATCATAAAACGTACTTTAGAAAAATCAAACTCAGTTATTGTTTCAAGATTAAAAAAAACAGATTACCCAAAAATTCAGGCATTTGCAAAGAAACTAAAAGTCAAAGTCAAGACAGGAAAAAAATCATCTACTCTCTTATTATTCAAAAAACCAATTAAATTCCAAGGAGGGAAGGTAGGCATCCTAACTGCAGGTACTTCAGATATCGGAGTAGCTGAGGAAGCAAGATTAGTTTGTGAGGCAATGAACTGTAAATGTATTACAAGTTATGATGTAGGAGTAGCAGGAATTCAAAGAATTTTTCCAATTTTAAAAGAAATGGTAGGAGAAGACGTTGATTGTATCATAGTGGCTGCAGGAATGGAGGGTGCACTAGCAACACTAGTTTCCACACTAGTAGACATCCCAATTATTGGAATTCCAACATCAGTGGGATATGGTTATGGGGAAAAAGGCATTGCAGCCCTCGCTTCAATGCTTCAGAGTTGTTCATTAGGACTTTCTGTTGTAAACATAGACAATGGTATTGCAGCAGGCGGCATTGCAGCCAATATTGCAAACAGAACAATAAGAAAAAAAGAATAAGGAAAATTTACAGTTCAAGAGGCAAATTAACCTCGTAAATGATATATAACATAGTTAAACGAAATGTGATAGTTGGCCGGCAAACGTGTTGTACTTACTGCTGATCGTAGTTTAATGACAAATTACAGAGGTAATTTTCTCTACGGGTTTATTGCGTGTGGACCATATGAAGTACTACCAGAATGGGTTTTCGACAAAGTGTTTTGTCCATCAGTTGAAACAGACCCAATCACCGGAGAAGCAAAGGTTGCACAGATTGGATTAAGAAGAATTGAAAGTTCGTTGATTCAGGGAGGTTACAATAGAGAAGACGTATTCATCGGACATCCAGATATGTTACACAAATCAATTGGTCCAGATACCAAAGTTGTAGGAATCAATGTAATGGACCCATTGGG
>REGK01000013.1:28845-29312 GCA_003702545.1 Candidatus Nitrosopumilus sp. | reverse complement strand
TGAGGAACTATAGTGTACACTAGTGATTGTGGTGACACTTGGACTGCTGCTACTACAACAAATGTAGGTGGCACTACCATGCGCGGAGTCTCAATGAGTGATGCAAACAACGGTGTAGCTGTTGGGAATGGAGGAAATATAGTATACACTAGTGATGGTGGGGATAATTGGACTGCTGCTACTACAACAAATGTGGGTGTCAATACCGTGTTCGGAGTATCAATGAGTGATGCAAACAACGGTGTAGCTGTTGGCAGTTTCGGAAATATAGTATACACTAGTGATGGTGGGGATAATTGGACTGCTGCTACTACAACAAATGTGGGTGTAAATCCCATGTACGGAGTATCAATGAGTGATGCAAACAACGGTGTAGCTGTTGGTACTGCAGGAACAATAGTATACACTAGTGATGGTGGGGATAATTGGACTGCTGCTACTATAAATCTAGGTATCACTAACATGCG
>REGK01000013.1:0-28835 GCA_003702545.1 Candidatus Nitrosopumilus sp. | reverse complement strand
TGGTGACTTGGATGGTGATGGAGTTAATGACTTGGCAGTTGGTGCACCTTATGATGATGAGGGAGGTAGTGACCGTGGTGCAGTACACATCATGTTTATGAACACTAACGGTTCTGTGAAATCTACTGTAGAGATTAACGATTCTACTGCAAACGGACCTACGTTATCTGATTCTGATTTATTTGGCACTGTTGCAAACATTGGCGACTTGGATGGTGATGGAGTTAATGACTTGGCAGTTGGTGCAACTGGTGATGATGAGGGAGGTAGTGACCGTGGTGCAGTGCACATTATGCTTATTGAAGGGACATCATCATCCTCTAGTGACTCTGATGATTCTAATGGACCAGACAGCGAACATCTTACAAGACCAACATTTGGAATGAGTCATGAAACGTTTTTGCCCTTTGTCACTGAAGGTTTTTCATTTAATGGAATGACATTTGACATTACAGACAACTGGCACACTGACTTTCCAAAGCAATCAGTGTTAATTGGAGAGAACAATACTTTCTCAGCCAAAGTGTATGCGCCATATGATGTCAGGGTTCAGGAATTTCTATTTGGTATTGAAACAATAGGTGATGCACACAATGCAGAACTTGGAGTAGAGGTGTACTATGATTATCAGGGAAATGTTGAAGGTGCCAAAATTGTACAAAAGACTGATGTTGTAGATTCTGATTCATTTTCAGGAATCACATTTCCCTCAAAATGCATGCCTGATGATGCAGAAGAAAAATGCATCACCTCCTCAATTACCATACAATTTTTGGAATCACTGCAACATGATGTCATGGCAATAAAGGCAATTGACTGGAGAAACAGAGCCCACACCACGTATCTTAATGAGGGATTTGATATTTCAGGGGATTCGCTAAACCCAATGAAAACAGAAATGATTCCTGGAACTGCAAAGTACGAGGGATTAATTACAGTAACCCAGAATGAAAAGTATTCAAAATACTGGACTGCAGAAGACGGTCGCACATTTGAGAGAAATGATCATGGCACGTTTACTCTGGTAAACCAGCCCTTTGAGAAGTTTGCAGATTCTGGCTTTCCTACACTCAGAACCCATTCTGAATTTTCAACTCTGATAAATTATGAAACAAAGAGGGCAGAATATGTTGTAAAGTCAATTTGTGATGAATGTCTTGATGAGTCATTTGATAAAATCGATGATACTTTCGTCTCACATAATGTCCGTTTTGATAGAACAATTAACTTTGAAGAAATGAAATCTCAAGAGATGCTTGCACAAGAAAAACTCCGAGAGATTCTTGATTTGGATTACTTGGAATATACACGAGGGTATGCGATTCAGAACTGGGAATAAATGATGAGTGAAAGTGTGTGTGGCATATTGCATATCGAAAAATTATCCCAAGGCAGATCCTGATACCATATCAAAACGTTCAACTAACGACATTGTTGATGTAATATTTGAAGAATCGATTTGATTTTCAAATTTTTGAGAATTCAAAATGTCTGCATGCAAAGAACTGGTCTGGTCAACATTTTTGATCATGCAGAAATTTTTACAAGTTTAACGTAATCATATCCATGAATACACAAATCTCACAAGAGACTAGTGTTGACGTGGAATTTTTTGAAGGAGTTAGAAATAATTTCGTACTCTCTTTCCCGGCGTGTTTACAATTTTTAAGGTATAACAAATGTGAATCATTATGACTACGGGCACTGAATCCAAAATTCAACAATCGGGAATATCTACTGCTGAACTAATTTCTCATTTTAGAGAAAAATGCAAAATTTGTGGCCATCACAGAATAATGCATGATGATGTAGGAAAATGTGAAGGAGTGATGAACAAGCCTTGCACTTCTGGATGTGATTCATTTGAATCAGAAGATTAATCCATTTTCCTAATTGTTTATTAACCCAAACACTGATTATTATTGTGGATTTTGAACCTGATGATGAAATTCTCTCATCAAAAGAATATGTGCCCCAAGAATCCCCCGATGAATTCAATTCTCTAATTCCAAACCAATTACTTGATTTTGTACTTCGCTCTGATGCCTCAAAAGTGGTAGACACAGATCTGTTTTCTGTAATGTCTAAAAGACGTTCAACAAGAAAATTTTTGGATAAACCTGTTGAAACTGCTAAAATTGATAAAATAATTGCAGCAGCTGATACTGCTCCTACTGCAGGTAACTATCAAGGATTTGAAATTTTTTATCTAAAAAGCCCTGAAAAGAAAAAACAGCTAATCGAGGCATGTAACAATCAGCCTTACGTTAATGCCCCTGTAGTATTGGTTTTTTGTAAAAATCCTTCTAGGGTGAAATTTGATTTTCCTGAATACATTCTAAAGAAATTTGCCATCCAGGATGCAACATTAGCAGCTGGTTATTCTCAGTTGGCAGCTCAGGCTTTGGGCTTGAGCTCTATTTGGATTGGAATGTTTGATGAGCAAAAAGTAATGGATGTAATAGGAACTAATTTGGTACCTTCTTCCGTACTGTGTATTGGATATCCAAAACAAACTAAATTCCCAAAACCAAGACGTAACCTCAAAGATTTGGTTCATGTTACATGGTAAGCTACGCCTAAAATTATCCAGCTTTAAATAATCAATACTATTTGCTAGATTCATGACTGACGCTTATGTTATGCTAAATTGTGAGTTGGGTGCTGAGGCTGAAATTATTGAAAAACTCAATGAACTCGAGCAAGTTGTTGACGTCTTTGAAACTATTGGAACTCATGATATGTTAGTTAAACTACAGGCCGAAAATTTTGAGAAGATCCGAGAGATTGTTTCTTGGAATATCCAAAAATTACCTAAAGTTCGTTCTACTGCAACTCTCATAAAAAAAGATAATTAAGATTAGAACTCTTCACACTTGTGGTTGAAGACAAAAACGAGATAGACAAACTCATTGACAATATGATTACTAGTGGTGATGAATTAGTTGATAATCTCAAAACAGTCCTTCCAAACACTCTTGCCGAATCAATGGTCATGTTTCATGAATCTAATGTGGAAAATTTGAAAAAAATCAAAGAATTTCTTAACAAATAGATTTCAAAGAGAATCGTTTCATTACTACTATATCCTTTTTAATCATAAGTTAAATTTCAAATCGTGTCCAGATCTAGAACCATTACTATTACCGTAAAAAAAAAGACAGGTGATGCCTTTGATGCAATTTTGCAACTGCCACCCAAAATGATGCCTGATGCAAAAATCAATGATGATGGTTGGTGGTCTTTTACTGGTCCTCATGGAAAATCTAAACTAAAATTCAATGAAAATAGACCCTTTGGAATTTTAGATCACCAGTATGTTGACGAGGAATCTGTGTGGGATATACCTATGAGAGTTGTATCAAATGGAGATAATTCTGAAATTTTGATTACTCTAAACAAACCAGACGAACTATCTGATGAACAATTCAATAATCGAGTAGAAGAGATTGGCCAACTGGTTGATAATATGAAACAAATTATTGAATCCTCCTAACTGAGCCTGGCTTAAGTAGAAACCATTCCTCAAGCTTAAAAGCAAATTTGGATATATGGAATTGATAAAAATGCCCTACGAAGAAGTGTATTTTCAAAGAATGGAAGAAGATGATCCTGAACTATATGGAAAAATAAAATCTAAAAAAACTTGCTAGTCTTGTTTTCCTTCAGAATCCTCATTTTGTGAATTACCAGGACCCACAATGTCTTCTGGTCTTACTTTACTGTCCCAGTCTCCTCTTGCTCCTTTAACCAATGCAACTACTCCTGCCCCCAGTAGTCCTATAACTAGAGCAAAAAACACTGTTTGATCCATTACCTTAAATGAACAATTAATTTTCTGTGGGGGTTTATCTTCAAAATATTCGTAACACGTTCCAAATTCATTTTCTTCAAATGTTGCAGCTTGATACTCTCCTCCCATCACTCCCAGCACAAGAAATCCTGCAAAAGTTAGACCTACCCCAATTAGGATAAATCTCATATCACTCATAATCTATTTTGTCGATTCACAGTATTTACATTTTAACCCAAAAACACTCTAGTGTTATTTTTCTAACAGTGCTTTTAGATTTTCAAGTGATGCTTCGTAAAATGATCCCATGAACACTAGGAAGTCTGTAAATTGTTTTTCTGACATTTTTTTGCTGTTGATATATGATTGCCATGTTAGTTCTACAAGATTACGTGATTTTGGTTTGATGGATATTGTTGCCACATATGCTCTTAATGGTAACCCCTCAGTTGCAACGTATGTGAAATATTTTCCTGTATCCCATGCAACCACGTGTTCCTCTATTTGGTTTCCATCTGCAAATGTAATTAGTCTTATCGCACCAACACCTTTTTTCTTTTTAGAAAGATACACTGTCTTTTTTACATCCACTAACCATGTAGGAAGTCCCACAATATTACTGACCTTTCTCCAAACTTTGTCTTTTGATGCTTTGATCTTTATCGTTTTTTTGACGGTACCTGTATGAAATGATTTTTTTGGAGATTTTGCCATATGAGACCTCGAATTTAATATGTTTTAAATTTTGTACAACCATTTTTAATCCCCTTTGACGAATATTATCAAATGGTCTTCGGATGGGGTAAAAAGAAACAAGAGGAAAAGCCTGTAGAAGAGGTTGCTCCCCAAACAAAAGATGTCTCTTTAGGAGATGTGGAGAATATTGTCTCTGATCTTCAACAATTACGTGAATCCCAAACTGTATCTGAGGTGAAGCATCTCAGAAATAGTACTGCTCCTCTAATTAATGACCTGATCAAAGTTGGCGGTATGCTTGAAAAAGACACTCTAAATGTAGATGATATCGATAAACACCTTGCAATCATTGTAGTTAGAGGAAAAAAACAGGTAATTGATGTAATTAAGAAAGGGGTTGTCTTACTACCCGAAGTCTCTTCAATTGATGATGCAAAAAAATTGGATAACTCTTTGAATCAAATATTAAAAAAAGTTGGAGATGTCCTAGGACGACAAACCAGAGTCATTCATATTTTTGCAAAAAAGTATGCTACTCAATTAAAAGATAATTTGGAAGTTATGAATCAGAATCATTCTAACATTCATGACATTGTTCAAAATTTTGAAAATGCAAAATCAACTTCTGGCGAAATCCTTGACACACTAAAAAAAATTCAAACTCTGAAATCTACAAAGATTGAGAAAACACAAAAAATCAATGACACAAATAATGAATTGAACTCAACAAAAGAACATCTAACTTCTCTAGAAAATTCAATTTCTGAAATCAAATCTTCTGATGAATATGTAAAATATCTAGAATCAAAAAAATCTCTTGAATCCTTTGAAAATGAAAAAGCAAAAATTAAAAACGAAATTGACTCTCAATTTACAAAAATTTCTAGACCTCTTGGACGATACGAGTATGCCTCATCTTTAGACAAAGAACAAAAAAACATACTCAGCAAGTTAGTTGAAAATCCCTTTGAAGTACTCACCCCTCAAAACAAAGACTCTGTAATTGTAATCTTAGAAAATGTTCGAAAAGGCATTACTTCAGGTTCTATATCTGTAAAAGATATTGACAAAACATTGTCTCAAATTACTGAAACTGAAGAATCATTAGATGGATTCATTTCTCAGGTTTCAGAATATTTTCAAAAACATCAAAAACTCTCTGATGAATTAAATTCACTTCGTTCTGAAAAACTGATTTCCCTAGAATCTGAACTGACTAAAACTTCTGATACCAAGAATGATTTGGAACTCAAATCTGAGACTTTTCAGGGTGAAATCAATGAGATTGACACTAGTATTCCTCAACTTGTCTCTCAAATTGAGAAAAAACTTAGAACCTTTTCTAATACAAAATACACAGTTTTGATGTCTTAAAATTAAATTAGTTCAAAATCTGATTACACTCATGCTGTTCAAAAAGAAAAAGATTGAACGCAAGGTCATACTTCAAAAAGAAGTTCTTGATAGCATTCTTTCCTACTGTCAAATGAAACACCCTGAAGAAATAATCTTGATCCTAAAAGGAAAATCAAAAAATGGAGAGATTAATGTTGATGGCCTTGTAATTCCTCCCTTCAATTATACTGGAGATACATTTGCAGGAATTCCAAATTCTTTCTTGCCTTTTGACATGAGCTATGTTGGAATTGTACATTCTCATCCAAATGGAACTGCTGAGCCTTCTGTAACTGATTTGAATAATTTCTTTGGACTGGTTTCTTTGATTGTCAAATCTCCTTATGATGATGAATCCACTTTTGCTTGGGACAGTAGTGGGAATCCTATTCCTCTTTCCATAAAATAATTCGAAATTCTAGTGGAACGCCAAAAATACTGACAAAACTTTATAACCTTTTTGAAGGTACTTTCTGTGAATTGTTTAATTACAAAACTTATTTGATTTTCTTATTTGCTTCACTAGCTATCAGCATTGGACTGCAAATGGTACTGCCATTCCCATATGGACTGGGAGCTGCACTTGCAATCTTTATCGCATTTCCATTAATTTTGAGAAGACGTTACATGAATCGTATGAGAGGCGGTTATGGTGGTAGTGACTCTGGCGCTGGAGGTGGCGGTGGATTCTTTGGAATGGGTTCACAAGGTGGCTCTGGCGGAGTTCGTTACGTATGTCTTGTCTGTAACAACAAACACAAAGGCGGTTCTTGTCCCCGATGTGGCTCTAAAATGCAACGTGCCGACTTCTAAAAATGACTCTTGATGAAATTCGCCAAAAGGTAATCTTTCACAATTCTGTTGATGTATGGATTACTGCATGCGGTGAAAAGAACAAAGACTGGACAAATCCTGAAGAGTATAAACAATTCATTGCACATTTACTAAAAAATAATCTTAATCTCAAGGCGTTCAATCTTTGTACTCATGAAGCAGGTGCTACTGAAGAAGAAAAAACAAAATTTACTGAAATTTTAGCTCAAACCAAAGCAACCGATCCAAACTCTCAAACTTATACCATCAAACTGAATGATTCAGCAATAGATACAATTCGAAGTTATTTTTGATCATCTTTTCAATTTTGGATTGACAATTGCGTCAAGTGCATTTCCTATAAACACAAATGCAAGTCCTGTGATGGCAATCATTACTCCAGGTGGCATTATCCACCACCAGAGTCCTCTAGCAGCTGCTCCAAACGTATTTGCATCATGAAGTATATGTCCCCAAGTTGGAAATGATGGATCTCCTAGTCCAAGAAAACTTAAACCTGCTTCTGTTGTAATTGCTGCTGGAACTGATATAGCAATGCTAGCAAATGCATATGGAAGTAATTGAGGTAAGATGTGTTTGAGTACAATTTTAGAATTTTTCTGTCCCATCATATTTGCAGCATCTACATAGCCTCTGGTTTTGATTTGTAAAGACATACTTCTTGCAACTTTTGCAATTCCTACCCATCCAAAAATCATCAAAAATCCTACTAAAACGAATATGCTGTTACTAATTGTGACTGATAAAATAATCAAGAATGGAAGTGCTGGTAATGCATAGATTACATCATTGAACCTCATCATTACCTCATCTGTTTTTTTGCCTTTGAAGCCTGCATACACTCCGTACAACAACCCCATTATCACTGATGCAATAGACACTACTAATCCGATAAACAACGCTAGTGGTGTCCCCCACAATAGTCCTATTGCCAGATCTCGTCTTAGTTCATCTGTTCCCATCATTCCAAATGCCTTTCCACCAATGATTAGTTTTGATTCATGACTTTTGATTTCTGAGTTAATAGAGTATGTGTCAATTGAAAAAATATAGTCTCCTTTGAGTGGTACATTTGCTTTAGTATCTGAAAATACGATATCTTCAGTTGACAGTCCTTCTAAATTAAAATCAAATATTTCTGATTGTAATAACAAATTCTTCTTTATTGCATCATCTGTTGAAAAAATTCTTTCACTGTGAATTGTTTTGGTGTTTGAATAGGGTAACGATGTGGACAATAATTCCAATTTTATTCCATCAGGTCTTGTCACAGACATTTGTAACAATGCTGATTCAGAATATTCTGATGAAAAAACATAGATGAAATCATTTGGAAATAACTCATAATCAAAATTCACTCCAAATTTATGAGATGATAGGATAATCTCTCCTTCTGAGTTTGTTTGAATATGGGGGTTTTCTAGAATTTTATGCTCTGGAATTTTTTCGGTCATGAAAATATTTATCCAAATTGGAATTGCTACTTTGGGATATGAAATCCAATTTCCTGGATTGTTCCACTCTTGAAATGTTTCTACTGGAATTGCAATAATTGCAATAATTGATGTTACGATAAGGATTCCTAGGATTGTAATCCCTACAATTCCTATCTTACTTTTTAGAAACTCTTGTTTGATTTCTTGTGGTGTTATACTACTCATTGCCCGTTCTCACCCTTGGATCAAAGTACCCGTATAACAAATCTGCAATGAATATGCTAACTAGGAAGAATACTGTTAGGATGTATGTGGCTCCAATAATTACAGGCAAATCCATGACTGTAATTGCCTCAAAGTACAATCTTCCCATTCCTGGCCAATCAAATACTGCCTCTGTGATGATTGCACCGCCCAATGAACCTGATAGGCTCAAAGCTAAAATCGTTACAATTGGGGGTGCTGCATTTTTTAATGCATGAGAATAGATTATCTTTTTTTGTTTGATTCCAATTGTTCTTTTTGCCATGATGAAATCTTCTTGCATAATTCCTACCATGAAATTTCTTACCAAATATGCCCATGAACCAAAACCAATCATCACAATTGTGATTAATGGTAATGCCATGTGATACAGTAATGAACCAACGTATCCTGGATCAGAAGAAGGAATATCTGGTGTTGCTCTTGCAGGAAATATCTGATATGTAAATGCAAATAGAAATATCATCAACATTCCTATCCACCAAACTGGAAAACTTGAACTGATAATTGCAAAACTTGATGTAATTCTATCTATTACTGATCCAACTTTGCTAGCAGATAATGCACCTAGAAAAATTCCCATAACTGAAATAACTATTGTGGCAGTTGTGAACAGAAGAATCGTTCTAGGAAGTTTTTCAAATATGATATCTTTTACATCTGATGAACCTGCATCACTAGTAAGAAACGTAGCATGACCAAAATCTAACAATAAAATTTTGTACATTGTAAGACCTATTCTCTGAGGTGAGTACCACGGTTCATCCAGTCCTAAAACTTTGGTTCTCTGTTCAATCTGACTTTGAATAAATGTCTCAAATTCTTCTACTGATGAGAAACTTTCTGCAATGGCGGGGTTTTCAGTAATTTCTGAACGAACCTGAAATACTATTCCCTGTTTTAAAATGGTATCCATATTTGACCCTACTAATGAAATTGTAATTAGTAGAGTAACCATTAAAACTCCAAACATTGTTGCAGCCCTTGTTGCAACATATCTTTTCATGCTCACTATCCACAAATACAAAAATCAGTTTATAATCATTTGAAAATGGCTTCAAAAAGAATTGACGAGAGTATTACGAACTCTAGGCATATTCTGGGCAGAAAAGCAGACCTCTCGTCAATAGAATATAATGATAAAGTTATTTAAGAATTTATGAACATATTACTCTAAAAAATTATAATTCAATATGATGCTGGTAAAATATGGTAAAAAATGACCAAACTGGAATCCAAGATTTGTTTGATCCTGATGAATTAGTGCTTACCAAAAATGAGATTCTACAATTCTGTGATCGAGTTATAAAAAAGTGGAACAAAAATCCTTCCAAAAATGCAAAAAATATTCTTGCAATGAATGCTGTTAAGACAAGTGTTTTATGGACTGATGATGAATCCCTCAAAGCAATATGGAGTGAAATTATTACATGGACGTTTGAACTTCTTTATGAGAACGCAATGGCACAAGACTCTGAATGGGCAAACATACTAAAAAAATTAAAGAATAAAAAATAACATCTATTTCGTATTATTATGAGTGCAAACACCATTCGTAAAGCAAAGAAACTAGTTGAATCTGGCGGTGTTGTCAAATTAGAAGATGATCTTTTTCAAGTGAAATCATCTTCTAACCCTGAGCAATCATATGTTGTAACATCTGATACTTGTGAATGTCCTGGTTTCAAAAATTTTTATAAATTTCATCATGGAAAAGGAATCAAAGCAAATTGCTCTCATTTAGAAGCAATTAGAATTTTTAAAAAAGAAAATCCTTAGAGTTATTTTATTTTGGATGCATCTACTTTACCGACATATGCTTTGTTTTTTGATATGATTATTGGTCTTAAAATTAATCCTGGATGTTTTATCATTAATTTGATTATTTGAGCATCTGTTTTTTTGTTATTTTCCAAGTCAAGCATTTTGTACATTTTGTCTCGTTTTCTCAATAATTCTGATGGCTTTTTTCCAGTCATTTTTATGATCTTTTTCAACTCTGATTCTGAAAATGGTTCTTTAAAAAAATCCCTCTTTTCAATATCTGTTTGCATTCTTTCAATTTCTGATATTGTTTTCTTGCAAGTGATGCATGTAGGTTTATGAAATATCTTCAATTTGTAATCTGTTCTCAGATATAATTAAAAATTGTTTAGAAAAAATGGTGCTGTTATGCGCAGCAGATTGATTTTTTGAAATCTTCAGAATTTCTTTCAAAGTTGCATTCTTTGCATACTTGCCAACTTCTTTTCTTTAGAAGAGAAAATGACGGTTCGTAACAAATTGAATACATTTTTCCACCACAACTTGGGCATGGAATTGGAATATCTATTTTCATAAGTAATTTAGGTGAATTTTGGATATAAGGCACACGTAGAATTCATCAATCGTTCTTTTCTTCAGATTCCTCAAAACTTTCTTCTGATGATTCAGCCTCTTCTAATTCATTTAGTTTTTGATTATTGAATTCTTCTAATTTCTCTTTTGGCATTGAAAGTATTTCTAGATATGCTTGTTGAGCTTCTTCATATGTTCCGCCATCTGCAATAATTTGTGCTTTCACTACCTGCGCTTGCTCAAAAATATTTTTTGTAAAATTCAATTGGCTAACCACTATATCTTGTATTTTGGGATTCAAACTACTTACATAATTCTCATAGTTTAATCCATCAAACACTCCGTATCCTGGATTATGTTGCCGAATTGCTTCTTTTGCAAGTTCTTCTGCAATGCTTCTTTGTTCTTCAACATACAACTCATCCAAATTTGGTTGTACTGCTGCTTTATTTTCTACAATTAATTCTTGTAGTAATCCGTGATAATATTTGAAGAGAGTTTGTCCTATCGGATCTTTCTCAAAGTCACTTTCATTTGAACTAAGATATTTGATTGCTTGTTCTGTATTCAATTTTTGTTGTAATAATGAAACATGTGATGTGTCACCCTTTACTTGAACTTGAGTAGTTTCTAGTCCTGTCATTCCATACCATGTTGCAACTACATTAATTGTATAAGTTCCAGGAACTCTTTCAAAGTTTTCAAACTCTGCTCTAAAAATACCCCATGGATCAGTGAATGCTTTGGTTGTTTCAGAACCTGTTCTGATTAACACTTCTGCACCTCTGATAGGTTTGTATGCATGGTCTACAACTTTACCAGTCACAACAAGTGTTTCACCTGAAACAATTGCACCTTTCTCTACATTGAGGTCTATGACTAATTCCCATAGTTCTGCCTCAGATGTCTGAATGGCTGAAAATATCATTAATAATGAAAATATTCCTACTAATCCTACTTTTTTGTACACTCGAGTTTGTTTTGATTTCTATTGTTAAGACAAAGTATGAAGAAAAGTTTGCTAATTTTCAATTTTATTTGATCTAATTTTGACATTTTGTGCTTGAGATATGAACTGATTTCATATTATTCTTAAACCTCCAAATTCGTCTAATCTTGGGTTATTGATTTAGAAAAATTCCTAAATGATGTGTATACCATGACTGAAAAATTATCTGTTAATTTGACAGAAAAAAACATTCCAAAACTAAACTATGTACGACAACAATTAATTGAAATGTATCAAAAAACTCAGTCAAAATCCATCATTCTATTTTAGAGTTAATTTGTGCAAGTAATTTGATTTCTAGAGGATATGCTGTTGAAGTTGAAAAAGACATTTCTGAGATTCTAGTTTGTGATCTTTTTGCCATGAAAGGCGGTGGGAATACAATTATTGAAATTGAAACTGGTTTTACTCCACCTGAACATGTTATGGCTACTATGGATTACTTTACCTCAAGAATAATGAACAAGATTGCAAGATATAGTCAACACTACAAAATTCTCACTATCTAGTCCTGCAAATGGTATTTTACCGGTCCTAAATTTTCTTACTTCCTCCAAGGACTCGTAAAAAAGAAGATGTTCAAAAAGTCAAAGATCTTTGTGACAGATATTACAAAAATCCTCCAATAGAATATGATGACATCTTAAATGCCCATCTACATTCTGTTTATTTGATCAACATTGATGGTGGATTTGTAAAAGAACTAGATCCATAGGAATATGTTGATTTAACTAATGATCTACTTCGTAGAAGTAAAATAGAATATTAGGTTCAAAACTAGGAAAAATTCAAATTCTTCTACAAAAATATCTGTAATAAGATGATCTGTGCTGCTTGTGAAACTAGAAAGCACTTTGAGTGTATTGATTGTGTGAATAATCATAAAACCTATCTTTGTTCATGTGATTGCCATGATGAAAACACTGAACCTCACCCAATAGGAAACTCTCATTAAAAATTAGTCCTTGAACTTTCTTTCAATCTCTTGAGCCATAATTTCTAACCTACTTGTATCACCAAATTTCCTGTAGGTTAATTTTTCAAGAGTCTTTATTATGCTGATTGCAGCACGATATTGGGGTATTTCTGGCTCATTTAGTTCTCCATACATCCCAATTCCTTGAATCGCATTCTTTTTTGCAAATCCTAAGATCAATCCATTAAAACCTGTAATAATTGATTTTTGTGGAGTGATGTCTATCCCCAACCCATTCATCTGCTTAGTTAACTCTCTAGATGTTGTAGTGATGTATGTCTTTGGGTTATTCTCGTATGGCCTATTAGTATGAAATCCTCCCAACGTATAGATAAATTTAGCAGAATATTTCTTTGCAACATCAATAACATCTTGGCATAATGCATTTAGCTCAGTGGTATTTTGCGGTTGTCCTTTCCCTCCACCAAAAATAATTAAATCCTCTGTGTATTTGTACTCCCAACTTTCATCTGGAAGATCAATGTATCCCCCTCTATCTACAACATATGTTGGAAATGGTGTTTTTGAAACTCTAAATGTTTTTGTTCTTAATGATTCGTTGATAAAATTAATTACAATACTTCCAACATTTCCCATGTCCTGCATTGCTGCAATGATAATGGGTTTTTGAACATTAGGTTCATCTTCTTGCTGAAAATCCATATCTCGTTACAATTTTCATCAAGTTTAAACATATACTGATTTATCAAATTTAATTTTCAATTTGTTGTTTTGAGCAAAAATTGGAAAATATGGTTTTTTCTAATATGAAAAAACATTATCATATTTTAACTCTTGGAGATTTTTATTTCATTTTTTACTGATCGAGAAAAACATGAAGATTCATAAGGCAAAAAAACATTCTATCGACAAATTATGGCAACATCTATGGAAAACATTGGAACACTAGAGTATGTTCTTGATAAATACTCAAAAATTTGGTGCTGGAAGGTAACTGGTGAGCGTGCTGTAAGCATGATCTCTAGATTAGTCCCTGAAGCCTGGTATGGGGAAAATGTAAACGAAGTTATCATTCCTGATAGCACAGAGAGCGTAAAACAAATCAAATTGATCCTTGATAGATATCCTCTTGAAATTTTATCCAAAACCACTTGGCAAAGAAAAATTGTAAAGACTTATGCTCCTAAACCTGCTTTACCTCCAGTTAAACACAAACTAAAGCGAGCAAAAACAGGAGATCAATTTAGAGGCAAATTACTTAATTTCCAAAAAGAAGGATTGGATTTCTTAATCAAATCTTCTGGTAATGCATTACTAGCTGATGAAATGGGTCTGGGAAAAACTGTCCAAACACTATCTTATGTTGCAACTGAAAAACAGACATTTCCAGTATTAGTTGTTGCCCCTTTGGTCACACTCAACAACTGGGAACGTGAAATTGGAAAATTTCTTAAGAAAAAAAGTCGAAATGGAAGATTAATTGAATCTGAATCTCCAAGTATTACATTAATTCGAACCGGAAAGAAAAAAGAGCTTCCAAAAACTGACATTTACGTAATTAATTATGAATTACTTTTCAAGAGATATGATGATTTAGCAAAAGTTGGAATTAAAACTGTTGTATGTGACGAAGTCCATAATTTAAGATCAAAAACAACTCAAAAATACAAATCAATAAAAAAATTAGCTGCGTTACAATCGGTATCTTATAGAATAGGTCTTTCTGGAACTCCTATTTACAATCGAGGTTCGGAAATATGGCCAATTATAGATATTCTAAAACCTGGACTTCTTGGAAGTTTTAAGGAATTTTGTGAGTACTTTTGTTATGTAAATGAAAAAGGCAAAGCAATTGTATTGGAAAATAAACGTGCTTCTTTGCGAAATGAATTGCAAAAACATGTTATGCTTAGACGAAAGAAATCTGATGTTCTAAAAGAACTCAAAGATAAAGTACGTTACAAAGAAGTTATCGCTGCTGATACTGATTACTATGTTGAAGAATTGGATAAAATCTGGAAACGACTAGAAGAAGAACAAAAAGCGGCTGACTCTGAATTTTCAAAATCAGCTTCTTATCATAGAGCTATTCAAAGCGAAAGACAAATTGCAGGCTTGGCAAAACTCCCACATGTTATTAATTTTGTAAAAAATATTATGGAAATAGAAGAAAGTGTTGTGGTCTTTTGTCATCATAAGGTCATTCACAAATTACTCAATGAAAGCCTTCAAGAGTTTTCACCGGTATCCATTATTGGAGGACAATCTGACACAATAAGACAAGATCAAATAGACAAATTCCAAAAAGGCGAATCAAAATTAATGATTGCCGGGATTCGTGCAGGAAATGTTGGAATTAATCTAACTAAAGCAAAATATGTTATTTTTGCAGAACTTGATTGGAGTCCTGCCATTCATAGACAAGCTGAGGATAGATTGCATAGAATTGGCCAAAAAAATACTGTGTTTGCATACTATTTGATTGGCAATGGTACTCTTGATGATCACGTGGCAAATGTCTTGGTAGACAAAAGTTATGAGATTGATGAAATCATGGATGAAAATATTGAAAACTTTGAAAATAAGGACAAGGCAGAACTAATTCTTGCTCAAATTCAAGACAAAATACGTTCAAAATAACTAAACATTCAGTTTTGTTTTGAGTTTTGATAATTTTTCTGTAATGGATTTTTTCTTTTCAACTTCCATTTGAGAATCTTGTATCTCTTTTGTCACCTCATCAATCAAACTCAGAATTTCAATTTCTGGTTTCAATTCTCCAAACTTTATTTTGTTAAATCCTTCTGTCTCCGTTTTGTCTATTTCTTCTATACCTTCAGGCAATATTTCGTATACTTTGATAATTTTTCCATCCTGTCTTTGAGGTGACATTAAAATAAACTGATTTTGTCTTAATTTTTCTATTTCTTGAATAATTCCTGTCTCTGGTATTCGTAGTATGTCTATAATTTGTTCTATGTTGCATGATTTTATCTGCAGTAATCTCAACACTTTGGCCCAAACTGGAATATTTTCTCCCCAAAGAATCTCTTTTGCAACTGGAGTTATTGAAAATGAACCGTTGTTATTTAACGAGATAAATTTTCTATCTTTTAATGATCCTAATGTATCTAGAATTTTTCCTACTCCTAGTCTTTTTAATTCTGAATTTTCAAGGTGTGTTTCATCAAATGTTCCATTTTCTTTAATTGCTAAATGTAAAATTTCTAAATCAATCGTTCCTAGTTTTCTCATATTTTTTTGGCCCTTTCAACTCTTATCATCTTTTCTACTTTGAAACCACTCTTTCAATTTGTTCTAGCATTGTTTTTACTCTTTTTAGATTTGAATAGTTAATGTTGACCCATTCTTGATAATCTTTAACTGAACCTATTTTGAAATTGGAATTAGTAATTTGGTTTGCTAAAAACCATAATTCCCTATACGAAAAAATGATTTTTCCAACAAGTAGTTCTTGCCTATTGAGAAATACCTGCATTATACTCTTTGATTCTTTATCATATTTGTGGCCTTTTGGAATAATCCTTACAAATTCTGATTTTAATTCATGAAATCGTTCAAACACTTGGTTGCTATTTCTTCTCATTTTTCTTATTTTTTGATCATAATTTTTCAAAAACTCTTTTGCCCACTTTTCTGCTTCGTTTTTATTTGAAAAATCAATCGTTTCAGTTTTATCTATTTGTTCAATTACTTCTGAAATGACTTCTAAATGCCATTTGAAGAACTGTTGCAGATTTTCCTTTTTTTCTATTTTATTTGATGCCCATTCAAAAAATAATACTACTTTTTTATCATTTGAAAAAATTTCTGTAATGACTGGATGAACCAATACTTGGAACTATCTAATTTTGAATAAAAACTTGATTCTTTCTTGAGGATTATATGTGGACTGTAGTGATTTTTTTCATGGTTCAATACCAACTCCCTAGATTGCCTTATGGATATGATGAATTAGAACCAATCATTGATGCTGAAACAATGAAAATTCATCATCAAAAACACCATCAATCATACGTTGATGGTTTAAACAAATCTCTTGAAGAAATTGGTAGTGCATCTCATCCACAATATATCACATCAATCTTGTCTGATCTAAAATCCATCCCTGAATCTGGTAGAAATAAAATCAATTTCTTTGGTGGTGGATTTGAAAATCACAGATTGTTTTGGGAAATTATGACTCCTAATGGTGATGGTTCACCTGGTGGAAAGATTGAAGATGCAATTGACGTCTATTTTGATAATTTTGAGAATTTTAAACAAATTTTTTCTCAAACTGCAATTGGAATTCAAGGCAGTGGATGGTGTTGGGTGGTCTTTAATTCTACATACAATAGAATTGAAATTCTTTCTACTGAAAATCAAACCAGTCCTTGGACTTTACAAAAAATACCTTTGTTGGGATTGGATGTTTGGGAACATGCATACTATCTAAAATATCAAAACCGTAGACCTGATTATGTTAAGAATTGGTGGAATCTTGTAAATTGGGATTATGTGGAAAACCGCTTTTCAGAACTTGCAGGATAGTGACTTTACTAGTCCCATTAATGGCAGTAATGAATTTGTTAATTGTCCGTTTGTTAACCCCTTTCAATAAAACCTTCTTCCTTTTTACACATTTGTTTAGTTAAATCAAAAAATTCTAACAAATTTTCAGAGAATCAACTATACCACTTATTTTCGATTATGTGAGAAATAATGCATGAGTATTGCAGGAATGTATATGTTAAACACCCCCGAATACCAAGAGGAAAAAATCCAACAAGCTTTAGACATGTTATACATTGACAGGAAAAATCAATTCCGAGAATTGTCTCAAATATTGCTAACTGAAAAAGCTCTAAAGGCAATGCCTAATTGGAAAGAATTTGTTTTGAACTTTAGTTTGGATGTTGAAGAGGCATTCAAGACATGGTCTGGACAAAATCCCTTATTGTCTAGCTCTCCTCAGAAAGCATTAACAATTCTAAGGCAACTCGGACATGATAAAACATCAATGAATCAACTTGTACATCTACTTAACATGTCATACAATCTTTCCCTAGAGTTCAAAGAGATCTACAGACGTCTAAAGTAGTCTCTATTCTTTTTTCTAAAACCTAAAATGGAACAATTTTTTCATAATTTTGTATGGATTTCATGCTAGAAGAAGAATTGATTGATTTGATGACTTTTTGTTTACAAAACCCTGAGTCTTCAGAAATTCCCGAAAAACATGCAAGAATTAGTGAGATTGGCCGTGAATTGTATGACGATGGTGGTGTTGATGCTCTAGAAAATTTCTTTTTTGTATTGAAAAATAGAATTACTGAAGAAATAGAAAAAGATCCATCCCCAATGCGTTCACTATGGAATGGCCTTACTGACGAATGGCAGTACTAAATTCCTGATTTAGAAATTTATCCTCTACCGATTCTGAAAATGGCAGTACTACATGTTGGGCATGTGCCTTTAATTGCAGGTTTACCATTTTTCATTGTGTATGGTTTAGCGCCACCGATTTCTCGTTTGTCTCGGCACTTTACGCAATATCCTATTGTCATACCTTCACTAGGCTCAAGGTTCTATTAGCAAGACCTTGTTGAACTTTTTTCACTAATAGGCAAACCTCCGATCTCAATTATTGTGTTTTAGAATCATTTTTTTCGTTTTGGATATGATTTTTGTTAAATTAGGAACAAATTGATCATTTTTTAATTAATTCTAAACTTTGTTTTGATTTTTTTGTTTTGTAAAATTCTAGATGATGATCTATTTTTGTATTAAACTAAAGTAAACAATCCGTTACTTTAATTTTTTTTCCAAAAATGTTTCAAAATTTTTTGTTTTGTATTGTTTGTGCAATTAACATAGTATCCTTAAATTAAATTTCCAACTTTTCAAAATTTTTGATTACAGTACTTTTTTTACTGATTATTTTTCCTGGATTTAGTATGTCATTTGGATCAAATATTTTTTTTATTGCTTCAAATGTTTGGTAATTTATTTTTCCATATTGTTTCTTGATAAATTCTGATCTTGCTAAACCGTCACCATGTTCTGCAGTTATTGTTCCATTCATTTTGATAATTTCTTCAAAGTACTGTTTTGCAATATTTTTGACTAGTATGAGGTTATTTCTTTTTCCAATTAATCTTACATGCAGATTACCATTTCCTATGTGTCCATAAATTACTGATTTTGTTTTGAATTTCTTATTGATTTTTTCTAGAATTTTGAAAAAGACTGGTAATTTTTCTATGGGTACTGCCGCATCTTCTATAACATGTGGTATTCTGCTCTCTTTCTTTATGCTTTTCAGGCTGTAAAATAGCGATGAATCCCGGTATTTCCACCATTTGAAAATATCTTGTTTTTTTGTTAACTTTTTGACTATTTTTCCTGAAATTCTTGCTTTGAATTGCTTTTCATTTTCATTGATTTTTTCATCATATTCTACAAAAAGTAAACATTTTGTATCTTTTTGAAAATTATGATTTATTTGTTGAAGTGTTATTTTATCTACAAACTCCATTGCTGAGGGATTTGTTTTGTTTATTGATATGCAATCACTAATTGCACTTTTAATTGAACCATATTCAACAACAAAAAGAATTCTCCTCTTTGGAATATTTTTTATTTTTAATTTTGCTGATACTATAATTCCTAATGTCCCTTCAGATCCTACAATAATTTTATGACTGTCTTTAGTTGTGATTATTTTATCAATTCTGTATCCTGATGAATTTTTTGAAACATTGGGAATTTTTTTTTGATCAATTTTTATTTTCCTTTTAATTTTTTTGGAAATTTTTTCATCTTTTGGAAGAATAATCTTTTTACCATTTCCATCAATGAATGTGATTTCTAAAACATTGTCAATCATACTTCCATACTTTAAACTTCGACTTCCACTAGAATTATTTCCAAGCATTCCTCCAATTGAACAAAATGATCCCACTGAAGGATTAGGGGGAAAAAATTTCTTACTCTTTTCTAATTTCTTATCTAATTTTCCTTTTACCACTCCTGTTTCTACCAATGCATAATTTTTTCTTATTTTAATTGAATCAAAATTTTTCATATCTAAAATGATTCCATTGTTTAATGCACTGCCAACTAAACCTGTGCCCGCACCGCGCACAGTTACATTTGTTTTGAATTTATTTGCAATTTTGATTGTGTTAATCACATCTTTTTCATTTTTTGCAATTACAATTAACTTTGGAATAATTTGATATGAACTTGCATCAACTGAATAAAAATCTCTGTATTCTTTTTTTGAATGAACTTCTCCTTTGATTATTTTTGTTAGTTCTGATTCAAGTGATTTCATTTTATGAATCTAAATTCTAATTCGATAATAATCCCATCGCTCAGGGTCAAATTGGACTACAAATTCTCCTTGTTCTTTTTCTATTCTGGCTTTAATCACATCTCTTAATGCAAAACTTGTGAGATGCTTGAATTTTTTAGAATGGGCCTGCATCACAAACATGTGACGCATTTCACTACCTCCTTTTAGTCCCCAATACCCCATTTTTACTGCAATTGGTTCTAAGAATACTGTATTTCCTAAACCATAATTCTCATCTCTGATTTCTTCTCTTAGATTGTATTTTTCTAATGATCCACCTTTTGCATATCCTACAATCTCTCCGTCTTTACCGTTTAGCCTTAGTGTTGTAATTATTGTGTCTGGATCTTTTACCGATTTTTCAAAGTCATCTAAAAATTGCAATGGTCTTGGTAATTCTAATAAAATCTCATGTAATGTGTTGATAAATTCTGGTTCATTTCTAGTTGACATACATTCGATGGTTGGAACCAATCTAAGATTTCTGTATGCGCAATCTGCTTGAATTGTTATTTCTTGTTGTCTAATTCTCATAAATGATAAAACTGTATCAAAAAAATTCTTTCTCATCTCGTTTGAGAGTACTTTGAGAACTGGTTTTACCATCTCTGTTTCTTTGTTTAATAATTCCTCAAAATATGCTACTGCACTTCTAACAATTAATGAGGGTCTCCATGCAAGTGCATGTGCGTTCATTTTTGCCATCTCCATTGCTTTAGAGAAATCCCCTAAGGCATACCCACTAACTCTATCTACTACGGTAAGATACCACCCAATTTGCATAATGTGTTTTTGATATTCTAGGTTGTTTCTTGTCAATTCTGAATTATGAAAACACTCTTTGATTTGTTCTTCTGCATTTTTTTTCAGTTCTCCAGTCCATGGATATGTAGTTCTTAAAATTAACACTTTGATAATTTCTAAATCAATATTTGCTGTTTTAATTAACTGACTGAGTTTTTTATCTGTTGAAATAAAATTCAATACACTTTGCTCGTGTGGCTTGTCAACACTTTTTTCAGGATCAAAATCATGAAACAATGCTGCAACATATAGATATTTTATATCTTCATGAGTAAATTTTATTTTTTCTTGTTCTAAAACTAGTAATGAAAAATATGTTACCTCCAACTCATGATTAATGTTATGATACCCATAGTAATCTCGTCCTAATCCTCTACTCTCAAACAAATCAATAGTATAGTCTAGCATTTCAACATAACAATCTGCATCTAATCCGTTTTCTATTAGCAAATCCAAAATATTATTTCTCATTACTTGAGTATTTGCAAACATTTGCATGACTCAACAACCCTTATCTTCTTTTTAAATTTGATCTGAAAACAGATCTTTTCTTTTGTAGAAAGATTCAATAGAATTATGATTTTTTTGTTTTTAAATGACTGTAGATGAAAATTCCTTAAAATCCTTAATTGATTTTACAAAGTCAGGCTCATTAGAATTCCTGCTTCATCTCAAAGATAACTCCTATCCTTTAACTCATGTTCAAGTAACTCATTCATCTGTTCCAGTAAATGAACCTACAACTCGTGGTGGGGTGTATTTTTCAGATAAATTTGCGTATAAAATGAAAGGAACTATCAACGATCTCTCAGTTGTACCTCTCCTTACCAAGAAGATGCTTGGACCCAACACTGAATTTGGAGAATTGAAAATTACCACCTCACTAAATCTTGAAAATGGACCACAAAACCTAGAAATCCACACGAATCTCACAAACAGCGTTCAAACCCCTGATTCTATAGAACTTAGTATGATAATTGTAAAACTAGAATCTGTCTAATCAACAAAATACTTGTCGTATCTTTCTCTACTCTCTTCGTCAGAAAGAACCTCATATGCTTTGTTTAGTTTTGACATCTTTTCTTCAGAGTCTTCTTTTGTTTTATCTGGATGTGTTTTTTTTGCTAGTTCTCTGAAACTTTTCTTTATTTGTTCTTGTGTTGCATCTCTTGAAACACCTAAGATCTCATAATAATTTGGTAATTCATCATTTCGTGCAGCATCTCTGAATTCTTTGTCTTTGACAGTATTTCTTCGTGTTCCAATCTCTTCATAGTCATCTCCCCAGTCTGAATGGTATTTTTCATTTGTCTTGTCTTTTTTTGATTCTAATTCTTCTTTGTCATATGCAGTTTTTCTTCTAAGGATAACATCTCTTGCTAAAAATAAAAACAAACCAATTACTCCTGCTGCAAAACCTCCAAAAATAATTATTTTATCTTCATCAGATACCTCTAACTCCATGTCTAATTCCTTTTCTTGTCCATATGATGTTTGAACCAACAATAACACTAATGAAATTAGAAAAATACTTGCAATCTTCAATGTTTTCTCCTATGCTAATCTGAAATCTTCTTTTGCTGTATTTAACACTACATGTGTGATAGTGTTTTCAACATTAGGTATCGATGCCAATTCTTTAACAAATTTACTCAATTCATTTCTTTCTTTGAATTTTGCAATAATCACAGTATCTGTTGAACCTGTAATGTCGTAAACTCCACAAACATTTTCAAATTTTGATATCTCTTCTTCAATATCTACTACTTTGTCATTTTTTGCAATGATTTCAATTATTGCAGTAAGTGAATATCCTAGTTTTTCATGATCAATTATTGCAGAATACCCTTTGATGATCTTCTCTTTTTCCATCTTTTTGATTCTTGATAGAACTGTTACTGTGGACATTCCAAGTTTTAGTGCCAGTTGTCTTGCTGATAGCCTTGCATCCACCATTAAATTTTTAAGAATTTTCTCATCTGTTTTGTCCAAATTCACATATTCTATACAGAAAAAATTTATTTAAATTTTCACTAAATTACTGTAAATTTGTTTAATTTGCTTAACTTGTAATACCCTTTAATTTTTCAAATTTAATAGAAATACCAAATTATCTGATTTATGGATAAAATCCAGGAACTTGTTTCTCAAGGAAAAATTCTCTTAGAAGATGGAAAATTTGATGATGCTCTGGGATTTTTTGAGCAAGCACTTTTGCTGAATCAAGACGATCCTGATTTGTGGAATTTCAAGGGAATAACACTAAGAAGTCTTGGTAGATATGAAGAAGCCATGGATTGCTTTAACAAATCTCTAAAAATCGATCCTCGTGACAGACATTCTTCTTGATTTGTCGTTGACAAATAGTGAATCTATATTATTAAGAAATTATTATCTGATATATTGAATAGCATAGATCGAATGCTAGCCGAAGCCTATGAGTGCGTTGAAGATGGTGATTTCCAAGATGCTCTCAGTCTTTATGATCTTGTACTAAAACATGAGCCTTCAAACATAGGAGCTATGATTGACAAAGGAGTGACACTACAAAATATGGGTAGATTCAAACTTGCTATACGAACTTACAACAAGGCATTGCTTATTTCTCCTCAAAACATTGATGCCTTGTTAAACAAAGGTACTGCATTACATTCTAGTCAAAACTATGCTGAAGCAATAGAATGCTATGATGCAGTTTTGAAAATTGATAAAAAATGTGCTATGGCCCTAGCTTACAAGGGACTATCTCTTGGCGAAACTGGAAAACTCCAAGATGCGTTAAAACATTTCAAAAAGGCGTTATCACTTGACAAAGAATTTGATTTGGCAAGTATCTCAAAAGACATTGCTCAAGATTTACTAAAATCAATTAATGATAATAAAATTAAAACACTGTGACATCGCCTGGTGCAGGTTCACGATTCATTTCTTTTTCGTGCTCCTCAAAAAACTCCCTGTGTTTTGAATTTTGATGTTCTCTGAGATCCTCCAAATTTTCAAATCCTTCGTGACACAGATAGCATTTGGGTTTGTGCTCGTCTACTAAAGGAAGTACCATTATTCTGATATTCTTATTTGACTACTTATTTCTTGAGCCTAACTAAGGAATATATCATGATACGGTGAGTTTAAGGTATGTTAGAGCAATTAGTAGGGGATTCTCAGGCACTAGATCGTGCAATTGCAGGGGAAGATTTGTCCTATAATGATGGCTTGGAATTGATGAATTATGACAATTTACATTTACTTGGAGCCGTTGCTGATGCTAGACGAAAAGAACTAGTTGGTGATACTGTAACTTTTGCAGCATCATACTACATGAATTACACAAATGTTTGTGCTGCAAGTTGTCAAATGTGTGCATTTTATCGTAAAGATGGTGCAGAAGATGCGTACACTCTAACTCCTCAAGAAATTGAACAACGAGTTGGAATTGCAAAACAAATGGGTGCAACAGAAGTGCACATTGTTGGTGGATTCCATCCAAAACTTCCACTAGAATACTATGAAGACATGATGAGAATAATCAAGAAACATCACCCTCAACTAAACATTAAAGCCCTAACTGCTGCAGAAATTTTCTATTTATCAAAACTTACAAAAAATTCTACAAAGGAAATTTTATCTCGTCTAAAAGATGCAGGACTTGATTCAATGCCTGGAGGCGGTGCTGAATTATTTCATCCTGATATTAGAAAAGAAATTGTTAGAGGAAAATGTACTGGACAAGAATGGTTAGATGTAATTGAAGAGGCACATAACATGGGAATTAAAAGTAATGTAACTATGCTTTATGGTCACATAGAAAAACCCGAACATGTTGTTGATCATCTAGTTAAGATTCGCGACTTGCAAAAGAAAACAAATGGCTTCATCACGCTCATTCCTCTAAAATTTAGTCTGGATAATACTGAACTTGAACAAAAACATCTGGTAAACAATGAATGTTCATCTGTTTATGACTTGAGAGTAATTGCACTTTCTAGATTAATGCTTGCAAATTATCTAAACAACATTTCTGTTTATTGGGTAGCATATGGCAAGAAACTTGCCCAAGTTGCATTATCTAACGGAGGTAGTGATTTAGTGGGAACTGCATTCTCTGAAGAAATTTATCGTGCTGCAGGAAAAGCAACTAATTCTTCAGTTGATGAACTTGCAACTATGGTAAAAGAAATTGGCCGTGCCCCTGCACAGCGAAATACTCATTTTGGAATTTTAAAAAATTTCTAGTTTAGATGCTTTTTAATAGATTCTAGCTTTTCTTTTCCACTTTGCTGCTTATCTGTTCTTGAATCAATCTTGATCACTACTTCGACTCTATTAATTCCTAAATTGTGCACTGTCTCAGTCATCTGTTTTGCAGCTTTATTGATTATATCCATATCATTTGATTCTAAAATAGTACCCATTGGGTTAATTTCATATTTCAAATTCTCTATACTTTGGATTGATTCTATTGCTTTTGCAATGTAAAAACTTGCACTGGTAGTCTTTGTTGCCATCGGATAAACGCTAATTTCGGCATGAATCATTTCTTTTCTCTATTTGCTCAAGATAAAAAAAGTTTGAACTATTCTGCAGGCTTTTTCTCTGTTCTTTTGGCACTACCTTTTCTGCGTCTTGCTCCAAAACTTATCAAAACTAGCAAAAACCCAACACCGATTAGCAATCCATAAAGTAACTGTAATGCTTGATTTTCATCTTCAGCTACCATTAAATCAATAATTTCTTCCTCAGTCATTCCTGCATAACCTGTTGGGCCTTCACCTATGGATACACCAATAATGACACCAACAATGATCATGGCAATCCCTCCACCAAAAATTTTCTTATCGATTAATACCAACTCAATTTTCTTCTGAATCTATCATATATTAGGAAATTGGATATTCCTACCTTTCACTGCTCTTCTAGGTGTAGTTTGAGAGATACTGTTACTTGATCTTCTGAATTAACTATCAACATTCCATCTGAATCTGCTATTTACAGGCTTCATTTAGATGTGATCTGATTTTGTAAGATACGATCTTAATAATTCATAATTTAAGAATCTGAGAATTGTCGTGCATTAAAACCTCTAAAATCCTTCTGGCGGCCTTTGTACAAATACATTACAAACTAGTGCATCTGTCTTTTTGTCTCTATATTGCACATTACAAGAAACAAATTTTCCTTTTAGAGCTCTTTCTAAATCCTCTTTTGTCTTTTCTTCATATTGTGGTTGATCAGGATTATCGATTTTACTCATGATTATTTTTTCAACTTTACCATACTCTTCTTGATTGTCTTTTCTAGTGTGACTAATCAGCAATTCAAAAGCATTGTTTGTAAGAATATTGATGACTGCACCACCGATACCATCTCCCATGGTTGTTTTTTATTTTTGTTCTATAATTACTTGATGGCTATACTTAGTTCAAAGTCTGGCACAAGATCTTTTTCTTTTGCCATCTCAAAGAATTTTCTAATTGATTCTTCACCAGAATCACCCATGTTGACAGTTACTTTGTTTACATACATTTTTACAAATTTCTCAATCAAATCTCTTGGTTTTCCTCTAGAATACTGCATTGCATATTCTATTGCATCCTCCAAGTTATCTAATCCGTATTCTATTGATGCTTGAAGATACTTGTCAAACTTATGGATTGTTTCCATTCCTAAATCTGTCTTCATAACATTGATTCCAAGTGGAACTGGTAACCCGTTTGTGGTTTTATCCCACCATTCTCCTACATCTAAAATTTTGACATTACCTTCTTGTTCATATGATAACTGCGTCTCATGAATAACTAAACCTGCATCCACTTTGCCTGATTTTACTGCCTCTGGAATATCACTAAAGTTCATTTCAACATAATCAAATTTACCAATCATAAGTTGTAACAACAAAAATGCTGATGTCATCTTTCCTGGAATTGCAATTTTGCATTTTTTTATCTCATCAATAGTCATCTGCTCTCTTGCAGTGACAATTGGACCGTATCCAATTCCAAAACTCCCGCCACTGCGCAATATTGTGTATCCTGGAATGTATGCACATGCATGAACTGAAACTGCTGTAACATCTAGTTGGGGCTCAGTGGCTTTACGGTTTAATTTCTCAATATCTTCGATGACATGATTCACTTTGAAATCTGGTGATGGAACTTTTCCTGTAAACATTCCATAAAACATGAATGCGTCATCTGAGTCTGGAGTGTGACCTACTGAAATTTCCATTATTTTTTTCTAAGCTAGTCGTAATAAAAATCAAAACCTGATCAGAAGAGGTTTTCTAATATATGCCAAAAACTCATTCATTATGTGAACACCATTGATGCTTTTGAAAAAGACATTGAACTACAAGTTGATTTTCTAAAATCCTTTAAAAAACAAAAATCCCTTTCAAAGTCTCTTCAAAAAAACACCTTGTTCACTGGCAGTGGTGACTCGTTAGTTTCATCATTATTGGCCGAATCTTTCTCAGAAGGTTTGATACGTGTAATGGATCCCTTAGATTTGTACAAGAACAAACATTTGGTAAAATCAAAACGTGTCTACTTTGTTTCAATCTCTGGTAATACCATTACAAACA
Source organism: Candidatus Nitrosopumilus sp. (assembly GCA_003702545.1). Taxonomy (GTDB): domain Archaea; phylum Thermoproteota; class Nitrososphaeria; order Nitrososphaerales; family Nitrosopumilaceae; genus Nitrosopumilus. The sequence goes on along the minus strand of REGK01000013.1, from coordinate 1,387 downwards.
TCAAAGTTGCAAAACTAACAAAAAAATCAATTGCAATTACCTCAAAGTCTAATAGCCGATTGGCAAAAGTATCTGATGATGTAATTCTACTTGATGCACCAACTCATCATGTATTTACTGCAGGAAGCATCACATTTTTAGAAAGTGCACTTACTTGCATCTCTCTTGTCAAACCACTCTCCATTCCAAAACCTGACGGACTATTCAAAAAAGCCAAGTTTGATGCAAAAAAGGCTAGGGTTTCAAAAAAAATCTATGTACTTGGAAATTTTTTGACATTTCCTATTGCCATGTTTTGTGCTGCAAAATTCTATGAGATAATGGGATATGATGTACATTATTCTCAAATTGAACAATTCTCCCACATGGAGTTATTTTCTGTAGTTAGAGGGGATACTGTGATAATCTTTGAGTCAAAGAATGCTCACAACAGACAACTTGCAAAAAATCTTATCAAAGTGGGAATTAACGTGATTCATCCTAATCTTCCTTCTGGAAAGATTCATCAGATACTGTATTGCATATTTTTCTCTCAATTTCTTGCACTAAATGAGGCAAGAAGGAAACGTAAGAAAGACTGCCACTTTGTTACTGCAAAAAATATTCGTAGTGTAAGTAACCAAATGATTTACTGATCTTTTTCCAAGGCTAAGGTTTAATAGCTGAATCCTAGGGTTTGCGAATATGGTAAAATTCAAGTCAACAAGCGACGTTATGAAAATTATCAAAAATAAGGATCAGATCCGAAACTTTGGTGTTATCGCTCACGTTGACCACGGAAAGACTACCATGAGTGACAGTCTTTTAGCTTATTCTGGAATCATTGCCCCATCTGCTGCTGGTAAAGCACTTGCAATGGACTTTGATAAAGAAGAACAACAAAGAGGAATTACAATTTACCAAGCAAACGTTACTTTGCTCTTTCAACAACAAGACAAAGAATACGTCATAAACATGATTGATACTCCTGGACACGTAGACTTTAGTGGAAGAGTAATTCGTAGTCTTAGAGCCATTGATGGTGCAGTAGTTGTCTGTGATGCAGTTGAAGGTATCATGACTCAGACTGAAACTGTAACTAGAATGGCACTTGAAGAGAGAGTAAAACCTGTATTATTTATCAACAAAGTAGACAGACTAATCAAAGAACTCCGTTTAACTCCTGAAAAAATGCAAGCACAACTTGCAGAAGTCGTTTCAAACTTTAACCAATTAATTGATACATATGCTGAACCTGAATACAAAGAAAAATGGAAAGTGTCTATCCAAGACGCCAGTGTTACATTTGGTTCTGCAAAAGACAGATGGGCAATCAATGTTGATTTAATGAAAGAGAGAGGAATTACATTCAAAGATGTTATTGATGCATATGAAAGCGAAAAGGTTG
>REGK01000047.1 GCA_003702545.1 Candidatus Nitrosopumilus sp. | reverse complement strand
AAGCAGCAGAACACACCATCAAGACTTGGGGCAGAAAAGGTACCAGTAATGGAATCATGGGTGTTTGGGGAGAATTTGTTTCAGTAGATTATGATATTTGTGTAGCAGATGGTGGATGTATTGAAGCATGTCCTGTAGGTGTCTATGAATGGTTTGACACTCCGGGAAATCCTGCATCTGATAAGAAACCACTAATGTCAAAAGAACCTGATTGTATCTTCTGTCTTGCATGTGAAGGTGTTTGTCCACCACAAGCAATCAAGATCTTTGAACAAAAATAGTGAAAATTTATTGCAAGTATAAATAGCGAATAGTGATTCTCTGAGCTAGGGAAAATGTCATTCAACCCTTTCATGCAATTGGTATTTGATTTGTTTATTCTGTCTGCTATTATAATTACGGCATATACTTGTAATTTCTACTATCTTGCATTTTTGTCCCGAAAAAGAAAGGATGTTTTGAAAACTGCTGATTTGGGAACGCCATCAGTTACGATTCAACTACCAATATACAATGAAAAGTATGTGGCAAAAAGACTAGTTGATTCTGTATGTAATTTGGATTATCCTCAAGACAAAATGAGAATCATGGTGTTGGATGATTCAGACGATGATACTGTTGAACTTTTAGCAAATACTGTTGATGAATACCAGAAGAAAGGTTTCAAAATTGAACACGTGAGACGTGGAACCAGAAAAGGGTACAAGGCTGGTGCACTAAAGTATGCAATGCAGTCAACTGATACAGAACTTGTAGCAATCTTTGATGCTGATTTTATTCCTCCGACATGGTTCCTAAGACGTGCTATTCCTCACTTTGCAAAATCTAACATTGGTCTAGTTCAATGCAGATGGGGGCATGTAAATGAAAATTATTCTGCTATAACTCAAGCACAAGCTCTAAGTCTTGACTTTCATTTCTTAATTGAGCAAAAAGCAAAGAGTAACTCCCATCTTTTCATGAATTTTAATGGTACAGCTGGAATCTGGAAACGTGATTGTATTGAGGATGCTGGTGGGTGGCATACTGCTACTCTAGTTGAAGATCTTGATCTTAGTTACAGAGCACAGATGAAAGGATGGAAATGCGTGTTCTTACCTGACATTGTAGTTGATGCTGAATTACCTGTACAGATGAACGCTGCAAAAAGACAACAATTCCGTTGGGCCAAAGGCTCTATTCAATGTGCAGTAAAACTTCTAACTGATATTGCAATTAAAAGAAAAATTGCAATAGAGGCAAAAATTCAGGCTTTCATCCAACTTACTCGTCATATTGTTTACCCATTAATGCTGATTCAATTTTTAGCATTACCTGTTCTATTAGCAGGACAAGTTAATCTTTATGTGATTAGCTTTCTTCCTGCAATAACAATTGCAACCTATCTTGCAATGGGACCTGGTGCATACATTATGATTATACAAAGTATGTATCACAAGTCGTGGAAATCTAAAGCAAAGATACTGCCTGCATTACTAGTTTACAATGCTGGAATGTCTGTTAATAACACTGTGGCAGTATTTGATGCAATACTTGGAAAAAAGAATGAATTTCTCAGAACTCCAAAATATGGTGTTCTAAAAACAAAAGATGATTGGAAGGATAATGCATACAATTTACCCTTCTCCCAAGTTACACTTTTAGAAATTTTCTTTGGTGTTTATGGTATGTTGGGAATCTTTATTGCTATATTTTCAAACAATCCTATCTTTGTTCCCATAATTGCATTGCAAACAGTTGGATTCTTCTACATTGCTTACCTGAGTCTATCTCATACTCGATTTAAAAGAAATAAATCAAGTGTTAAACGTGTAATGACCAAGAAAGAAAAGATGGCAAATAGAATTTACAAACTTTCCATGGTTGGTATTGTTGGAATTATTATTTTTGGAGGATTTATGGCAATTTACGGATACAGTGTTGATATCTATCCTCTTGATAGAATCCGAGGTAATCTGGATGGAATTGTTGGGTCATCTGATCCTGCTGACATTCGTGCCCATCTAGTAGCAATTCAAACTGATATGGATGGAATTATGGCAAATGATCTGATTCCTGAGAAAACTAATGCTGATGGCGAATTAATCTCTAAGAATCCCGTTTGGATATTCTCTACAGAATCTACAAACTTTGTTCGAATTCAAGAAAATCTAGATACAATGCTAGTTAGTGTTGATAAGATTGCTACCGTTCCAAAAGACAGTTCTGCATACCATACTGGAATGATGGATGTTAGTAGTAGAGCTCTTCTTATCAAAACTAACATTATGGATGCAACTCCATACATGTATGTCAGTGTTGCAAATCTGATGTTTACAACAGTATGGATTGCTGGCTTACTTGGAATCTTTGCTGCCTTGAAAAGAAAGAAAGAACAACTCAAAGAAGCAGACGAAGTTGGAATCTAAGAAATGTTTAGTTCTTTACGAATTTCATCAACTGCTCTAATTCCATAAATGTCTCTAATCTGTGGAATTCTAACTGCTTCTTTTAACAAGTCTCGTCCTATTGCATTAGTCAAGATTGAATAGACGTCACTAAACCTAATTTCCCACTTGTCGGCACAGTCAAGAATCTTACTAACTGCCCATTGTCTTACTTCATGTGGTAATGGAATCTTTTCTCCAGACTCTATTGAAATTCTGTCAAATAGATTTACAATATCTGCAGTTTGTGATGCCATATTTTCCAAGTCTTTTACTTCTCCATATTTTGATTCAGCATTCATTCTGATGTTAGATTGATATTCTGAAAGTTTCAATAATGCCATCATCTCTTTTGATGAATCATCTGAAGCCTTGTTTGTAACACTTCTAACTGACTGCATCTCTTCAAACAATTTTTCAGTCTTTTTATGAAATTCTGCAGATGCTGCATCTTGTCTTTTAATTGTGTCTGAAACTGAAGAGATTTTTTGTTCAATGTTGTTTGTTTTATCAAACACATTTTGTTTGAAATCTGAGAGGTCTTCTTGGACTGATTTGAGTCCCTCTCCGACAAATGCTGTAGAATCTGCTCTGTGTGATAGCACTCCTATCTCGGTCTCAATCTTGTCAATCTTACCTGCTAATTCCTTTATTGATTCTAGGTTCACATTGTCTGCTGAACTTGCTCTTGTAGCAACTGTTTCAAATTGCTGTTTTAGGCCATCGATAACACCTCCAAGTGAATCAATTTTTGCTGCTTTAGATGAAATTGCATCAATTGTAACCTTGATTGCTTCTAATTCTGAATTAAGATTGGAGTTATCTGAAACACCTTCGGTGATTTTTGTGAGTTCTTGTTTTAGACTCTCAATAATTTGAGCACCTGTTTCAAGTTTTGCAGTTTTCCCTGAAATCTCATCAATACTATTTTTTAGTTTATCCATATCAGAACCAACTTCTAAGAATGAATCTGTTTTCCCTGAAACTTTCCTAAGATCATCTCTGACTTCATCTATTCTTTGAGCAATTTTGATTATCATCTGTGAATTATTTCTAATAGAATTCACACTGTCTTCTACTTGTTGGGAAATTTCTTGAGTCTTTGTTGATTTTTGAATTTCTGATATTCTGTTAATCTCTTCTTGTAATTTTGCAGTTTGATTGTTTATCTTATCTACCATATTTGATTGGGTTCTAACTTGATTTAACCCTGCGTATAGTTTTTGGGTGTCATCTTCAATTATGTTGAGTTGTTTTGATTGTTTTTGAATGTGCTCTAATGCTGTTGTTAAAGAATCAATCATACCTTTCATGGAAACTAGGACTTTTTGATTTTCTCCAAAGATCTTTGACATTACTTTGATCTCTTTTTGCAATGCTTTGTTAGAATCTGATACTGATGCTACTTTTTTTAGTAAAACTGATGGACTAGGTTCTCTTTTAGCAACTTTTTTTGGTTTACTTATGGTTTTTTTCTTTACAGCTTTAGTCATATCCATTGAAATGAAATTTAACGATAAAAAAGTTAGGTCTAAAATAAAAAATGTAAAGAGTTACTTGTTTACAACTTCTGGTTCGTGAAGTAACTCGTGGAAGGTCTTTTCAGCCAAACCATTTGCTGTTTCAATAAAACCTCTTGTACAATATTCACATTGAATCATATAGTACGGTATGGTACCGTACTATTAATGTCTAGGTAATGACAACGTAACCAATTATGCAGTCAGATACCCCAGGTCATATCTCTACATTTTATTCAGTTGACCTAATCATCACTCTGCATTATGATGATGAGTAGAATTAAGAGATTAATATTTTGAATTTTTAGCCTCAATTTTTAAACCCTCTAAAGAATTTTTTTGCTCAATTGATATTCATTTGATTACCAATTTGGAATTTTTTTGTACAAAATTTTTCAATCCGCAACTATTTTTAAACAAATTTGTTTACCACAAACATGCAAAACATTCCACTTCAGCTAAATCCTAGTGGAATTCAAAGCTCACTTAACAATACAGTTTCTAGTTTGATTGAACAAATTACACCCGAACTTCCTCACACATCATTTGTTACTGATTTGGCTTTTATCATGATAATTGGCGCAGTTGTTACTCTTGCATTCTTTAAAATTAAACAACCATTAATCATTGGATATCTTTTTGCTGGAATGCTTCTTGGTCCTCTTTCTCCTTTTTGGTCTTGGTTACTACCTGAAGGCGGACCATCTGCTGATGTGATAGGTGGTGTTGGAATTTTGTCTGATATCTCTGCGTTACACCTTTTTGCTGAGATTGGTGTGATCTTACTTTTGTTTGTAATAGGAATTGAATTCCCATATGCAAAAATTAAGAGTATAGGGCGAGTTGCAGTTGGAGTTGGAACTCTTGGATTGTTCTCAACTTTGGGTGTAGTGTTTTACACTGCTACTGCTTTGGGCCTGCAATTTATGGATGCATTATTCATCGCAGCAGCATTATCTATTTCTAGTACTGCAATCATTGTCAAAATTTTAGAAGATATGGGGAGGATCAAAAAAGAATCCTCGATTCTTGTATTGGGTATTTTGATTGTAGAGGACGTCATAGCAGTTATCTTGATCTCATCTTTGCAATCAATTGCTTTAGTCGGAAGTGTTTCTATTGAATCAATAATTGTAGTTGTTTTAGTTGCTACTGGATTAATTGTTGGAACCTTTACTATTGGAACTCGTGTGATTCCTCCCTTAATTGATAAAGTAGCTGCTGCAGAACATCGTGAAATTTTACTTCTTAGTGTGCTTGGTGTTTGCTTTGGATATGCCTTATTTGCCAATGTTGTGGGGTTGTCAGTCGCAATTGGTGCCTTTTTGGCAGGTGTTTTGGTAGCTGAATCAAAATCTGCTGAAGTCGCAAAACTCCTTTCTAGTCCAATTAAAGACATGTTTGTTGCAATCTTCTTTATTTCAGTTGGAGCTTTGATGGATGTATCGCAACTTGGTGATTACATATGGATAGCAATTGCATTGATTGCAGTTGCAACAGGTATGAAATTTGGAGGAAACATGATTGGAAATATCATATTTAGACAAAAGCGTGGTAAAGCACTTCGTTCGGCATTTACTTTAGGTGCTCCGAGAGGAGAATTCTCAATTGTAATTGTAAAGGCAGGTGTTGATATTGGTGCAGTCAGTACTTTCTTGTTCCCGTTGATAGGCATCATCTCAATAATTACCGCATTTCTTTCCCCATTCTTTGTAAAAGCTGGAGATAAAGTCGTAGAGAAATTGGACAAAGATGATGTCTGATGAACTAAAACGAATGCTAGAACAGGTACATACTGGCATCACAACTTTTGATTTTGAAGGAAAAGACACTCCTTGCATAATTGTTGATGCAAAAAAATATGAAAACATTAGGGCAAAAGTTGAAGGACAACCATTTGCAGTAAACACTGATTTGAATATATTACAAGATGGAATGGGAAATGTCTTTGTTGAAGTTGTTTTGACTTTTTCAATTGGTAACATTTCTGAAAAATTTCTTGTAAATGCAAAAACTGATTTGAAATTTTTTGAAACACTTGCTCAAACCTCAATGTTTGTTCTAAATTCTCCTGAATCTCAGTATGGAAAAGACAATGTAATTGCAATTCAATTACCTCGACCAGAAAAAGCCCATGATGCTCTGGACATCATAAAATCTGCTCTCATACCCAAAAATCAATAGATGGTGCAGTTACCGGGATTTGAACCCGGGTCACGTACTTGGCAAGCACGAGTACTAACCAGACTGTACTATAACTGCAACAAACCTAGAGGATGAATTTGGATATTAAACTGTTTTTAACTATTTTAATGAAGAATTACTATGGATGAAACTATTCTAAAAAAGATTGATGAAAAAATTCAAGAAACAATTTCTAACAAAGATGACATTAAACAATTGATTTCCATGTTGTCAAATATTGATAATTCAAAATCCTTTGCTTTGGGTATTGTTGTTGGACGAATCTATAATGCATTTTATTATCAATCAAAACGGATTTTGAATAGAGAGCCAAGTAAACCTGAATTTGAAGAATTTTTAAAATATGTTCAAAACAAGAAATCTGATTTGGAAAATCTATGGTGATGGTTTGTTCCAGTCCACTACTTTGATTGTTGGTGTTCCTGGTAATTTTACACATGCACTTTTGAGTGATTTTTTTGCTGCTGCCAAGTGAGCATCACCATTAACATAAAGTTCCATGATGCATTGACCTTCTTTTACTCTTGCACCTAAACTGGTTGCTTTACCCCATGCTCTTCTCATTCCTTCTGAAATTCTGTCTGCACCTGCTGTTGCAATTTGTTTATTTTCTCTAAGCATATTGTGTGGGTAAATTCTAAGTCTGGAATAGTATCCTGATTCACCAGTTGTTTTCTCTAGTGTTTTATTTGCTGCCAATCTTGTGGATTCAATTGCCATGTGCCTTAACTGCATTTTCTCATTAATGCATAACTGTACACAATATTGGTAAGTTCCTCTTTTGCCACCTTGAAATTTTGCAATTTTGATTTGTGGCTTACCTTTGATGTACTTTCTTCTGGTAAATACTTGGCCATTTCCTTCTCTATAGTTGGCTCCATGCATGATATGATTACGCCTGAATGCCCATATTTTAACGGTTAGCAGAGGTTTGTTCGTGGCTTCCAATGCTTATATGGAAATTATTTGGTTTTCTTTTCATCATGGAAGAAACTCCTTTAGTTTACGGTACAATGGTTTCAGATCAAGCCTATATCTCTGACAAGAAAATGATTCATGAACTTGAACTAAAGGGATATGGGGAAATTGAAAAGGAGAAACTATTTCTAAAACAATTTGAGACTCTTTATCTTCTTTATACAAACAAACTGGTTCTAAAGAAAGGCAAAAAACAAATCGATTTTGATTTTTTTATGAATACTTGCCAAAAAACTGATTCTGAAATACTAACAAAATTCCTGATATATCGTGATCTTCGAAATAGAGGATATGTTGTAAAAGACGGATTTGGATTTGGCTCTGATTTTAGGGTCTATGAGAGAGGTCACTTTGGTGAAAAAGGGGCAAAATTTTTGATATTTGGTCTCAATGAAGGCCAGCAAGAAAAGATGGGAAATCTTCAAAAAAAGATTCAAGAGATTACTCAAATGGGGAAAGAACCAATTATTGCAGTAATTGAACGCCGCGGTGAGGTTATCTATTACAAAATCAATAAAATGAATTTTTATGAAAACAAGGCAAGACTAGAAGAATCATTTACTCTGTGAAAACCCAATCTGTAGAATATTTTAACAGATTTTTTTCTTCAGCATACATAAAATCATACACTTCCAAATGTTTTGTTTTATTTTCCCACAATTCTTCAAAATCCTTCATCTTTCTTTCTACTCTTGATTTATCATTCCAAGACGAAAACACGTCAACTGATTCAAAATCTCGTGTTTGAGTAGAAAATGATTCTTTTGATGTTCCTGTAAATGCAACTACGTCATCTTTGTCGTCTCTAAACACTCCGATTCTTTCTGAAAACGAATCTGCTACTTGTTCAGAATTTGGAATTGCAATCTTTAATTCAATTTGTCCTTTGTTGACTATATTTTGTAATCTTTGTATCTTAGAGTCTTTGATGAATTTTCCCTCAAATGATTTTGTGTATTTTTCAGAGAATAGTTTTGTAAACAAGTTAAGATCTTCTGTTCTGAACCTGTGACCTGTAACCATTCTCAACTTTGCTTTTCCTACTGCAAAATTATCAAATGCCATAGCAATTGTGGCCAATGTCTGAATTGACAAAAAGTCTACACATCTGTCATATTCTATACAATGACTAAGACATGGAAAGAAAAATTCTGCTACAATATCATCAACATCTGAACGATATTCTTCTTTTAGTTCTAACTCTCTTAATCCCACAAGTATCTGGTGATGAATTTGTTATTTAAAGAAACAATTTTTTTCAAAATTTGAAAATGCTCCCACCG
>REGK01000012.1:24559-29951 GCA_003702545.1 Candidatus Nitrosopumilus sp. | reverse complement strand
TTTCAAATGGTCCTATTGAGGGTCTTGAAGACCCAGCATCAACAATTTACAAATGTGAAGGTCATGGCCTTACAAGTGTAATAATTAACAAAGGAATTATCAAATCATTACCAAAACCACCCAAAGTTGGAGTTTTGGTTCATTTTTCAAGCAGTACTGCATTATCATTATCACCTAATCGAAAAATGCTTACTGGTACTGTAAAAGAGGCTGTTGCATTAGGCGCAGACGGAGTTTCACTACACATCAACATTGGAGGAAAAGAAGAACCTGAGATGTTAGAGCAATTAGGATTGACTGCAGATCAATGTCACAGATGGGGAATGCCACTATTGGCAATGATGTATCCAAGAGGTGAGAACGTCAAAGATCCACATGACCCCGAAGTTGTTGCACATGTAGCAAGGATTGGAGCAGAATGTGGGGCAGATATTGTAAAGACGTTGTATACAGGAGATATTGATTCATTTTCAAAAATTGTAAAGAGTACACCAGTTCCAATTGTAATTGCAGGGGGACCAAAAGCAAAAACAGATTTAGATATTCTTCAAATGACTGAAGACGCCATTACAGCAGGAGCAAAAGGTGTCACATACGGCAGAAACATCTTTGCACACAAAGCACCTGAAAAAATGGTAGAAGCATTAGCTGAAATAATTTTCAGAAAAGGCACAGCAAAGGAAGCAATGAAGAAAATTGAGTAAGAGTAGAGAGTTAATCATATCCCCTAAAGGTTCACAGGCACAATTAGCCAAACTTTTGCCACAATTAGAAGATGAAGGAATTAACATGGTTTACCTTGATCCAAAGAAACTTGGTAAAAAGAAAACAAAATTGAAAACAGTTTATCCATCTAACAATGCAAATTATGTAGTTCTTGAGAAAGATAATGCAGTAAAACCAAAGAGCAAAAAAGTTGGAAGAAAATTCCAAGTATTATCAAATACAGATATTGAAGATATCCTAACCATCGCAAAAAAAGGATTAGATTTTGTAGTTGTAGAAGTTAAAGACTGGAAGATAATTCCATTAGAAAATATAATTGCAAAGCTTCACAAAATACATACCAAAATTTTTGCAATAGCAAGAACACCTGAAGAGGTAAGAAAGATGTTTTCAATTCTAGAGGTAGGAGTGGATGGAGTAATTTTCAGTACATCATCGATTAATGAAGTAAGAGAAGCCATGGTTTACCTAGGAACGAGAAGTTTTGATATGAAACCTGCAAAAATTATCGATATTAAAGAAGTAGGAGATGGAGAAAGGGTTTGTGTAGATACAGCATCAATGCTACACAAGGGAGAAGGAATGTTAATTGGAAGCAGATCGAACTTTTTGTTTTTAGTTCATAATGAATCAGTAGGTTCATCATTTACATCACCAAGACCATTTAGAGTCAATGCAGGAGCAGTACATTGTTACACATTATCTCCAGATGGAACAACCAACTATTTGTCAGAGGTAGAAACAGGCTCAGAAGTTTTAATTCTAAACTCTAAAGGAAAGGCAAGAAGAGCAACTGTAGGAAGATCAAAGATTGAAAGAAGACCAATGTTAATGATTAAAGCAAAATCTGGAGAAGAGGTAGGTGGAATAATTGCACAAGATGCAGAAACAATTCGCTTTGTAAAACCAAATGGACAACTTGTATCAGTTACACATCTTAAGAAAGGAGACACAGTTATGGTTCACTCTAAACCTGCAACAGGTAGACATTTTGGCATGGAAGTTTCAGATGAGTATATTTTAGAAAAATAAGATGAAGTACAAAACTTGTGTATCCATTGCAGAGAAAACACCTAACAAAGTTAAACAAACACTAAAAATTGCTTTAAAGAAATCAGATTTTGTTGAAATTAGGTTTGATTTTCTAAAAATTGAGCAAATTCCAGAGACATTAGAACTTGTCAAAAAAGATTTGAAAAAATCAGTTTGTACGTTAAGACCGAAAACAGAAGGAGGTCAATTTCCAGGAAATGAGAAAGAGAGAATTGCAATAATCAAATTAATTGCAGAGTATAATCCATTTTTACTAGATGTCGAGTTTAACACTTTGAAAAGAAATTCATCACTAGTAAAATATCTAAAATCAACAAAAACAAAATTGCTTGTTTCTTGGCATGATTTTAAGAAAACTCCAAGTTCTTTGGAATTAAAAAATAAGATGACTCAAATGAGTAAATTCTCAAACTTTGTAAAAATTGTCAGTACCGCAAAATCAACTGATGATTCAACAAGAATGCTAGAGTTATACAACAAGAGAGGCAAAAATAATCTTATATCATTTGCCATGGGAGATTTTGGGAGAATTTCAAGGATTTTGTGCCTATATTTGGGGAGCCCATACACATACGTGTCCCTAGGAAAACCAGTTGCTCCAGGTCAGTTTAGTGTTGATGAAGTAAATAAAATCACCAACTTGAAAAAATAATCACCATACTAATTGAGAGTTTAAATCAATCATATTACGCGAAGATATTATGGGAAAAACATTTGCAGTCATTGGAGATCCAATTGATCATTCTCTATCACCAAATATTCACAGTGCGGCATTTAGAGAATTGAATCTAGATTGTTCATACATTGCATATAGAATTCCAAAAGATGAACTTGGAGATGGGATTGAAGGTTTGAAAAAAATCAAAATTCAGGGATTCAATGTCACAATTCCTCACAAGGTAGAGATGATGAAATATCTGGATAAAATTGATGAATCGTGTAGTTTGATTGGTGCAGTAAATACTGTTGTAAACAATGATGGAGTGCTAAAGGGATACAACACAGACATGGATGGGTTTCTTGAACCATTAAAGAAAAGAAACATAGACATTGCAAATTCTAATGTGTTATTATTAGGAGCTGGAGGAGCAGCAAGGGCAATTGTGGCAGGTTTTGCAAAAGAAAAAACAAAAAGCATTACAATTGCAAACAGAACAATAGAGAGAGCAAACAGCCTAGTGGAATTTGCAAAAAAGATCAGTCTGGATGCAAATGCCATAACTATTGATGATGTTGGAGAGTCGGCAAAAAATTACAATATAATTGTCAATGCAACATCAATAGGGTTACAAAAGGAAGCCAGCCCCATATCTCTTGAAGGAATTGATGATAAAACAGTGGTGTACGATATTGTTTACATGCCAATGAATACAGATTTTCTAAAAAAGGCAAAAGAAAAAAACGCCACCATAATTTTTGGATATGAGATGTTATTAGGTCAAGCAGTAAGAGCATTTGAGATTTGGCACGGCATGGAAGCACCTTATAATGCCATGAAAAAAGCATTGTTAGGAGGATTTTGATGGTAAAAGCAAAGGCAACAGTTCATGGGGCAGTCTCAATAGTCAATGCAATTGCAAATCAAAAAGGAGCAACAGTAGGAATAGACCTAAAAGTAGAAGCAGTGGTTGAGGCATCTCCTGGAAAGGGCATAGTAATTCAATCCGAAAACAAGACACTTAGTTCTCGCTTGATCAACAAAACAGTTGAAAAAATTGTTTCAAAGAAAGACCTTGAGGGAAACAAAATAACAATTACGCTAGAATCAGAGATTCCCACAGGTTATGGATTGAAAAGTTCTAGTGCAATATCATCTGCAGTTGCATTAGGATGTGCAAAAATTTTCAAATCAAAATTCACGGATCAACAAGTTCTACTTGCAGGGGTTGATGCATCAATTGAGTCAAAAGTAAGTATTACTGGTGCGTATGATGATGCATGTTCATGCTACTATGGAGGATTTAATGTTACAGATAATGCAAAGAAGAAAAGAATGAGTTTTGAAAAAGCCCCCTCAAATTTGATTGCAATAATATTTATTCCAAAAAATAGAAAACGTGGAAATCTAAAAAAACTCAAAGTTTTATCATCAGTTTTTGATCATGCTTGGAACCTAGCAAAGAAAGCAAACTATTGGGATGCAATGATAATTAATGGATTAGCTACATCATCAATTCTTAGTTCAAATCCAGATGTCATTACAGGGTTAATTGAGAGAGGAGCGTTAGGAGCATCAGTTTCAGGAAACGGTCCAGCAATTGCAGCAGTTACAAAAAAAGAAAACGAAGTTAGCATCAAAAAAGCATTTTCATCATTAGAAGGAAAAATCATAGTTTCAAAGATCAGTAATAAAAAGGCCGAAGTTCATGAAGTGTAAAGTAGAAAAATCAAATATCTCAGGACAGATAGTTTGTCCTGCAAATAAGAGCTATACTCACAGAGCCATATTTCTTGCATCACTTGCAGGAAATAGTAGTAGAGTTGAAAATGTGTTATTGTCAGCAGACACAATTGCAACAGTTGAGGCATGTAAGAAGTTTGGAGCAGAGATAGAGACTCAAAATTCATCAATCACAGTCAAAAATCCCATAAAATTCGATAAAATTGTGCCTGAAATCAATACAGAGAACTCTGGGACAACAATCAGAATTGCCTCAGGAATTGCAAGTTTGTTTTCAAATGAGATTACATTGACAGGGGATGAAAGCCTCCAAAAAAGACCCATGCAACCTCTCTTAGATGCACTATCAAGCATGGGAGCCCAATGTGAGTCAACTGATGGAAAACCACCAATCAAAATCAAAGGGAAAATTTCAGGAGGAGACGTTACAATTCCAGGAAACTTTTCAAGTCAATTCATTTCTGCATTACTAATTAGTGGACCGCTTACTGAAAATGGAATTAATCTTTCAATTAAAGATAATCTAGTATCAAAACCGTATCTTGATGCAACAATTGCTACAATGAGAAAATTCGGAGTCAGTGTACAAACCTTAATTCCATACAAAAGATACAATATTTCACCACAAGTTTACAAAACTGCAACATTTACAGTTCCAATTGATTTCTCTAGTCTTGCATTATTATTATCTGCAGTGGTACTTAATGGAGATGAAACTATAATCAAAGGAAACATCGGTAATTTACCACAAGGAGATGAAGTCTTCATAGACATATTAGAACAATTGGGAGTATCAGTAAGCATTGATGAGGATGAAATTAAAATAAAATCCCCAACAAAACTAAAGGGAGGAAGATTTGATTTGAGTAATTCACCAGATCTTTTACCACCATTAGCAATACTTGCATTAAATTCAGAAAGTCCAATTGAAATTGTCAATGTAAAACATGCAAGACTTAAAGAAACAGATAGAATTGCAATAACATCAAGAGAATTAGTCAAACTGGGTATCAAGGTAAATGAAAAAGAAGATGGGTTAATTTTAGAATCTACAGAAAATCTTAATGGAGCAGAGTTAAATGCTGAAAATGATCATAGACTCTTCATGGCATTTTGTATTGCAGGAATGTTTGTTGGGAACTGTACTGTCACAGATCCTGAATCAGTTCAAGTTTCATATCCAGATTTCATTGAAGAGATGAATAGGATTGG
>REGK01000012.1:0-24459 GCA_003702545.1 Candidatus Nitrosopumilus sp. | reverse complement strand
AATCAACATAATGATCATAGAGGGGGAGGAAGGTTCTCAGGAAGATTAACTGCAACCCATGTTATGGGAGGAGCTATTGCAAGGAAACTTCTCAAAGTAACATTAGGAATTGAAACAAATTCATTCACATCACAAATTGGAAAAATAAAGATGGCAAAACAATTCAATGAAAAAATGATTAATTCAATATACAAAAACGAAGTAAGATGTCCGGAAACTAAAACTGCAAAAATGATGAGAGAAAATATTTTGAACGCAAGAAAAAAAGGAGATTCGTTAGGAGGAATAATTGAATCAGTTACAACCAATGTACCAGTTGGTTTAGGAGAACCAATTTTTAGCTCACTAGAATCAGATTTGAGTAAAGCAATGTTTTCTATTCCATCTGTAAAAGGAGTAGAGTTTGGTTCAGGATTCAAAGGTTCAGAACTTTATGGTTCTGAAAATAATGATTTGTACACAGTAAAAAGAGGAAAAATTGTAACAAAGACCAATAATTCTGGAGGAATTCTAGGAGGAATTTCAAATGGTATGCCTATTACTATGAGAATCGCATTCAAACCAGCATCATCAATTTCACAAAAACAAAGTACAGTAGACATCAAGACAAAAAAAGAAACTACACTTCAAGTAAAAGGAAGACATGACCCATGTGTTGTTCCAAGAGCACCACCAGTAGTAGATTCTCTAGTCGCACTAACTATTGCAGATCATGCACTAATTTCGGGTCAAATCAAACCAATTTTGTAAGAAAATGTCTGATATCAACGACTTACGGAATAAGATGGATGAAGTGACTCTTCAGATGATAAAATTGCTCAAAAGTAGAACAGATATTGCAAAAGAGATTGGAGAAGTAAAGAAAAACATTGGCAAAGTGGTTACTGATGAAACAAGAGAAGACAATCTCAGAGGTAAAGTGATTTCATTATGTCAAGAGATTGGACTAGATGAAAAAATTGCTACAAAATTTTTGAATTTTCTATTAAATGAATCAATCAAAGTTCAATCATCAAACAAACAAACTCATCTTTCAATATTCCTTAAAGCAAAAGAATTGGAACAGCAAGGTAAGAACATTATCCATATGGAAGTAGGAGAACCTGACTTTTTACCACCAACAATTGTAAAAGATGCATTAGAACAAGTATACGAAAAAGGATTTCTAAAATATGGACAAGCAAAAGGAATGCCAAAATTTAGAGAAGCATTAGCAAATCACGTAAACAAAAAGTTCAGTGTAAATGTATCTCAAGAAAATATCATAGTTAGTCCTGGTGCAAGATTCTCAATATTTACTGCAATTACCACACTTCTAAATCCAGGAGATGAGATGGTTGTAATTGAACCTGCATGGCCAGCCTACAAAGATTGTGCGTTAAATTCAGGAATTAAAGTTAGAACGATAAACACATCTTTTGAAAAGAAATGGGAGCCTTCGATAGAACAAATCGAAAATACAATCAATCCAAATACAAAAATGATTGTTTTGAATTATCCAAACAACCCAACAGGAAAAATTCTCCCTGAAAAGTTACAAGACCAAATTATTGAGATTGCAAAGAAAAATGATCTCTACGTATTAAGTGATGAAATTTATTCAGAATATGTAAAATCTAGTTGGAAGAGTATTTTGAGTTACAATTATGAGAAAAGTATTGTAACACAATCATTTTCAAAATCTCATGCCATGACAGGATTCAGAGTAGGATATGCCATAGCGGATCCAAAAATTATTGAAAAGATGGCAAAACTAGAATCACTTTGTCTAACAAATGTCTCAGAACCAATCCAATATGTAGCCATGAAGGCACTAGAAGCAGACACATCCAACAATAATAAGACAGTCCAAAGTAGACTAGAGGTATTGATTCAAAAAGCAAATGAAATGAATCTAGATATTGTTACTCCAGATGGCGCAATGTACATTTTTGCCAGAGTCAATAAAGAAGGATTTGACGGAGTTCAATTTGCAAACAGAACGTTGGAAAAAGGTTTAGCAGTGGCTCCAGGAGAAGGATTTGGAGATTACAAAAATTTTATCAGAATTTCTGCATGTCAAGACGAAAAAACACTAAATGAGGGAATGAATATACTAAAGGAGATTATGAGTGAAGAACAATGAAGAAAGTTACAGTAATTGGAGCAGGAGGGCAAATGGGACAGTGGTTTGCCAAATATTTTGCAGATAAAGGATTCGAAGTCACAGGTTTTGACTCAGAAAATAAAATTCCAGGCAAAGGAATCATACAATCAGATTCCCTAGTAGGTGCAATTCTCAAAGCAGATTATGTTGTATTGTGTACACCAACAAGAAGAACACCAGAGATTATCAGACTAATTGCAAAAGAGATGAAGCGTGGAACATATCTCATAGAGATTTCATCTGAGAAATCTAAGGTGGTGTCATCATTATCAAAGATGCCAGCAAAAATTAATCCAATTTGTATTCATCCAATGTTTGGACCAGGAGTAAAAACAATCAAAGGTCAAAACATAATTTCAGTTCCAATTAAAGATGCAAAAAAAGAACTAACTGTAACAAAATCATTGTTTGAAGATGCAAACTTTGTTACAATTGATGCAGTAGAACATGACAAAAAGATTGCAGTCATTTTAGGACTAACACACTTGATGAATTTAGTTTTCGCAAACATTGTTTCAAAAGATGAAAAGATGTTGCTAACAGAGAAAATGTCAGGTACAACTTTCAGAGTTCAAAAGACACTAGCTGAAAGTATCATGACAGAATCTCCAGAATTAATTGAGACAATTATTGCAAATCCAGAAATTCGCAGGGTTGCTGAAGAGCTTTGGAAAGATATTGGAAGATTACTAACCGCAGTTCAAGAATCCAAAACAGAAGAAGTTGTAAATTACATCAAAGATTGTCAAGAGAGATTAGCAAAACACACAGATATCAATGAATCTTACAAGAAGCTAACAAAGATGGTCAAAGCCGTTGAAAAATAACGGATATGCGCTCTACAAAGATAGTTACTTCTTTCATTAAAGATAATGAAAAATTACTAATTCTAAAACGAAGTGACGAAGTAAAAACTATGAAAGGTTTGTGGGCAGGGATAAGTGGAATTATTGAAAAAAATGAAGAACCACTCAAAAGAGCAAAAATTGAGATTTTTGAAGAAGTAGGAATTACAGAAGACAAAATTACTCTAATAAAATCATCTGAAGAGATGAGAATTAATTCACCGCAATATCAAAACCATGAATGGGAAATCTTTCCGTTTTTGTTTGAAGCAAAAAATCCAATTATCAAACTTAATTGGGAAAATTCGGATTTCAAATGGATTGAGGTAGAAGAATTGAAATGTTATGAAACAGTTCCTAGTCTTGAAAAAGTACTATTCAATCTGTTGTAGACGTTCGTTTTCTTTTTCATACTTTTTTTGTTGAGGCAACATCATGTAAACACATGCACCCCCACACATAGTACAAGGTACATTATTACCAGGATGTTGACCAGTTCTACTATGAATTTTGGCAGCTTCTTCAGGATCAATAGATAATGCAAGTTGTTTTTCCCAATCCAATGTACGTCGGGCTTCAGTCATCTCCATATCCCATTTAATCGCTTTATCACGAATTTTTACAAGGTCACCTGCATGTGCTGCGATTCTATATGCAATTAATCCTGCTTTTACTTCTTCTGCATTTGGTAATGCGAGATGTTCTGAAGGTGTAAGATAGCATAAAAGATCAACACCTTCACTTGCAGATACAGCTGCTCCAATTGCACTTGCAATATGATCATGTCCAGATGCAACATCAGTTACCAAAGGTCCCAGAACATAATATGGAACATCACCAATCAAAGATTTTGCCAATCTAACATTTGCTGCAACTTCATTTAATGGAACGTGTCCTGGACCTTCAACCATCACTTGAACATCTTGTTCATGTGCACGTTTGGTTAGCTGAGATATGTTAATCATCTCTTGAACTTGTAATTCATCATGAGAATCTAAAATTGAGCCGGGTCTAAGGGCATCTCCAAGGCTAAATGTAACATCATATTTCTTGGCCACCTCCATAAGATAATCATAGTGAGTCAAGTATGGGTTTTCTTTATCATGCTTTAGCATCCATGCAGCAGTAATTGTTCCACCTTTACTTACAACACCACCAAATCTCTGAACTTTGAGAATTCTTTTAGCAATATCTTTTGTAATTCCACAATGAATGGTAGTATAATCAACGCCATCCTTTGCGTTGTTTTCAAATGCATTAAGATAGTCATCTTCAGTAAGATTCAAAGGATTTTTGTGTACTTCGACACCATAGTTGTATGCTTCATAGATTGGAACAGTACCAAAAGTTATCGGAGCAGTTTCTAACAAAGTTTTTCTTATGTGTTTTACGTCACCACCATCACTAAGATCCATCATGGTGTCAGCGTGATATTTGACAGCCACCTTTGCTTTTTCAATCTCTTCTTCAAGATTTACATTTAGTGTAGAAGTTCCAATGTTTACATTTACTTTGGTTTTCAAACCTTTTCCAATTCCAACATTGTGAATTTTTTGAGGCCTGCAGTTATTGCTGGGAATAATAATAGAGCCCTTTGCAATTTTTGGAATCAACCAATCAAGTGTAATGTCTTCATCTTTTGCAACTTGTTTCATTTCATCAGTTGCAATACCACGTCTTGCAGCAGTCATTTGAGTTGCCATAAATTATTCTAGTCTTTTGCCTGATTTAAACAATCATAAATTTATAGGAATTTATTGATCGCTTGAAATTTTATTGGCACTATATTAAGAAAATAGATCGACTTTAAATCAAATAATGTCGTATAGGTATCGTGAGAACAATTAGGGAGTGTAAACATTGTGGAAGAGAGTTTCATAGTATGAAAGACGAATTTTGCTCTTTTGATTGTGTCACTCAATCATCAGGATAAACTAGTTCAGATTTAATTCATTTTCAAGAGGTATTTTTTCAGACTTAATTTTGTTAATTCTATCTAAAATAGGCTTGATTATACGTTCAGAGTCAGGAGAATTTGCAAAATTTTGTTTTATCTCGAAAACCCTTTGAGACAATTCAAGTTCAGCAGTAATCAATGAAATGTATTGACGTAGTCTATCATTTTCTGAGATTATAGAATCAATTTGAGTCATTATCTTGGAGGACTCCAACTTTCTTCCACAGTATCATTGGTATTTCCAGATACAAGATATTGTTTTCCGCACTTGAAACATTGCCACAAAAACTTTTCATTTTTCTTTGTTTGATACTGCATTGGCAGCAAACATGTAGTACAACGTAGTTCTTCTGGAGGTGAATCATCAACCATAGGAATTTCAGTCAACAATATCAAAAGAACTTCAAACTATAAAAGAAAAATAGATTAGTACTCTAGATAAGAAAACAATGTGAATATTCTTTCAATTGGAGGATCTGATCCATCATCAGGAGCAGGAATTCAAAGCGACATTAGAGTATTTTCAAGATTAGGTGCACATACTCTAACTGCAATAACAGCAATTACAAGTCAAAATACTTCAAAGTTTGGAAGCGTGGAGCCAGTTTCACCTAGAATGTTAAAAAAACAATTAGAATCATTATTTTCAGATTTCAAAATTGATGGAATTATAATTGGAATGGTGTATAATACAAAAACTATCAAAGTCATACATCAACAATTAAACAAATTAAAAATTCCAATTGTAGTTGACCCAGTAATAAAATCAACAACAGGTGGAAATCTCATAGAAAAAAATGCACAAAAAGATTTTCAAAAATACATTATTCCTCTTGCAACGATAATTACACCAAACAAAACAGAAGCAGAAATAATTTCAAAAATAAAAATTTCAGTGAAAAATACACCTGAAAAAGTAGCAAAAGAGATTCAAAATATGGGGGCAAAAAACGTCATAATTACAGGAATAGAAGATAAAAAGAATAAAGTATCAGACTTTGTTTTAGAAAAAAAATCAAAATACATTATTTCAGGAAAAAAAATTTCTAAAATTAATCATGGTAGCGGTTGTAATCACTCAGCGGCTATAATTTACTCACTTGCAAAAAAGAAAAGCATCAAAGAATCACTATATTTTGCAAAAAAATTCACACATAGTTCAATAAAAAATGCAAAAAAAATTGGAAGTGGAATTGCAATTACAGATATTCCAAGTGAAAATGGAATCAAAGGACAGTTAGCATCAGCAATTACCGAATTTACAAAAATGAAAGGAATTTACAAAAATATCCCAGAATGTCAGACAAACTTTGTCTTCTCAAAACAAAAACCAAAATCTACGGAAGATGTTTTAGGAGTTTCAGGAAGGATTGTAAAAGCTGGAAAAAATGTTTTGATGGCAGGGGATTTGAAGTTTGGTGGTTCAAAACATGTTGCAACTGCTTTGCTAGCAATGAATAAAAAATATCCAGAAATTTGTTCTGCAATTAATTTAAAATATCAAGTTATAACTATATCAAAAATTAAAAAATCAAAACAAAAGATTAGTAGTTACGATCGTAGCAAAGAACCTAAAAATGTAAAGATTCAAGGTTCTACAATCAAATGGGGAATAAATTCTGCAATAAAAAATTCAAAAACAATTCCAGATGTAGTTTTTCATAAAGGAGATTTTGGAAAAGAACCAATGATCATAGTTTTTGGTAAAACGCCAGAAGATGTCTTGAAAAAAATATCAAAAATCAAAGGATGAGATTTAGTATCAAATCATCCTCGAACATAAATACTCACATACGAAATGATATCTGTGAAGGCAGTAATTCTAGCAGGAGGTTTAGGTACAAGATTACGTCCACTAACGCTCAAAACTCCAAAACCAATGCTCCCATTAGGCAAAAAACCAATTTTAGAACATCTAATAGAATGGAATAAAAAAAATGGAGTAAAGTCAATAGTTTTGTGTGTAAGCTATCGTAAAGAAAAGATTCAAGATTATTTCAAAGATGGAAGAAAGTTTGGAGTCAATATAGAATATGCAATTTCAAAAAAACCATTAGCAACTGCAGGTCAACTTAAAACTGCTGAAGAATTTATCGACGATACTTTTGTTTGCGTGTATGGGGATTCGATTTTTGATTTCAGTCTTAGGAATATGATAAAACAGCATAAAGCAAAGAAAGCATTTGCAACTATGAGTCTATACGAATACAAAACCAACTTGCAATATGGAGTGATTCATTCCTCAAAGACAGGCAAAGTTACAAGCTGGGAAGAAAAACCAGAGATTAAAGCAAATATCAATATGGGATGTTATGTAATGGAGCCAGGAATTATGAAATACATTCCAAAAAACAAGCCATATGGGATGGATGATGTAATTAAAAAGGTAATGAAGAATAAAAAATTAGTTAGTAGTTTTATCACAAAAAAAGGCTTTCTAGATATAGGAAATAAAGAATCATACAAGCAGGCAAATGAAAAATTTGCAAAAAAATCTAAAATGAGATAGAAAATGTCTGAGCCTATTATTAGAAAATTAAGAATGGATGATTTACAAAACGGATTTCTCACATCACTTGACTCATTAAGAAAAGCAAGTGATATTGACCCAAGTAGAGCAGAGGAAATTTTCAAAAAAATTGATTCAAACCCTGATTATACCATAGCAATTGCAGAAATAGATGGCAAAGTGGTTGGCTCCACCACATTGTTGATTGAACAAAAATTCATCCATCAGGGAGGATTGGTAGGACATATCGAAGATGTGGTTGTGGATAAAAATTTCCAAGGACAAAAGATTGGAGAGAAAGTCATGAAATATCTTCTTGAAATTGCCAAAAATCAAGGCTGTTACAAGACAATTTTAGATTGTACTGAAGAAGTAAAGCCATTTTATGAAAAACTAGGTTTCAAACAAGTTGCCAATGAACTAAGGTTTGACCACATTTAGAAATATTCTTTCTTTGGACGAGGTTTTCGGACTTTCATCAAACGTATTCCAAAAACGATTACGAGTATGGACAACCCCATAAACAAGGGAGGGATGATCAAAACAGTATCTGTGATATATGGTTCAGCGATATTATCAATTAGAGTTTGAGAAAATGCCATTCCAGCAAATAGTATGATTCCATCTACAATTAGCATTGCACCAATTTTTTTAGAGCCATAATATTTTGACAAAATGAATGCAACTGCAGCTAAAATTCCCCCAGGAGCAATTGTAATGGATATGAATTGGAGGAGTTTTGGATTTGCAAAATTATCAGGATCAATAGGAAGGTCAGAAGTATTTGGATCATCAAACATGAAAATGTAAAGTGAGCTTACTACAAGAACAAACAAGACGAAAAATGCAATGCTTCCAAGACTTAACCAATGTTCAAGTTGCATGTTTTATTGGGGATTTTAGTTGAATAATAAACTATTCAAAGATCATACAATTCCAACAAGATTAGCTAATTCCTTTCTACAGGCAGCACCTAATTTTTCTGCAGCATCTTCAGGAGAAATATCATTTAGGAAAATTCCATATCCACGCTCCAAACCTGACCAAGATTTTGTAATTGGGTAAATTTCAATATGCCAATGAATTTGTCGACTGTTCTTCTTCTCAGGAGAGAGATGAAAGACTAGATTATATGATACATTTTTGATAGTTTGTGATAAACCTCCAAGCGTGGCTCTTAGTATTAGAGACAAGTCATTGATTTCTTTTTGAGTAATTTTTGAAAAACTAGTGGTATGTTTCTTTGGAGCAATCCAAAACTCATACGGATATGACGGAGACCAAGGACAGTATGCGATAAAGCCCTCAGTTTGAAGAACCTGCCTAGGCCCACTAATTTCCTCATTTACTGTTTGACACATAGGGCATACACCCTTTTCATTTAGAATTTTATGAGAAGCCTCTGCTTCTTCCTCAATAATTGGCGGAATTGTCGAGAATGTCAAGATGTTGAGATGAGGATGAGGATTTGGACTACCAGAAAGTTCCCCCTGATCAGCATAAATTGAAACATACGTAACACCTTTCTGAGTATAGAGCCATCTTAATCGGTCTTGAACTACTACCAAAATGTTTGACCACTGTTCAGTGTCAATAGTTGCAAAAGTATCCTTTGGGTTCGGAGATGCAACAACAATGTAATGATATCCATATGCAGGTTCGCTGTAAAATGGCCTATCACTGTAAGAATTTTCTGTATCAACTGAAACAATTGGGTTTTTACTTTCAAAAACTCTGATTGACCATCCTTCAACAAATTCATCATCACTGTCTTGCAATCTTTGTAGCATTCCATCTTTTGCAACAAGTGACAAAACAGAAGGGTTTGTCATAGATTCATTTCCAGGAGCAAATGGAGATTTTTTTGGGTCCTTGACTTTATCTTCTTTTTTTGAGACAATCATAAAACGCTCAGAGACATAGTCTTTGCGCATATCTCCCATAATTATAATCTGTAGTAAATGTCTGTTAAAATGTTTACTAAGATCCATGAACATTAAAATTTGAAAATTATTTTTCGAAAAAATTTCTGTAAAATAAGAAAATACGAATTTCATCAAAAAGGATTCAATTTAGAAATAAAAAATAAGAAACTAGAAAATTCATTCTTGTTTTGATCGCCAAATTTGTTGCAAGCTTTAAAGGAGAGCATCAGATCTGAGGTAATCAGGGGAAGATCTTGGATAATTCAGATGTTCATATGATTTACGTTCTTTTAGATGGTGTAGGAGACCTACCACATCCAGATTTGGATGGAAAAACACCACTGGAGGCTGCAAAAACTCCAATTTTAGATAAAATTGCCAGTAATGGGGCAATAGGAGAAGTAATTTCTGTTGGAAAAGGTATTGCACCAGAATCAGATATTGCAGTTTTCAATATGCTAGGATACAAATTCAAACACGAAGACTATGCAGGAAGAGGAGTTATTGAAGCAATAGGAATCGGTATTGATTTTAAAGATGGAGACCTCGCATTAAGAGGAAATTATTCCACACTAGATGATCAAGAAGTCATTATTGACAGAAGAGCAGGAAGACATATTGAAAAAGAAGATGCAGACGGAATAGCAAAAGAGATTGAAGAAAAAGTAAAGTTCTCAAATCCAGACATATCTGTTGTAGTATCACCCACAATTGGTCATAGAGTTACTGTTAGAATAAGAAATAATGCAAACAGATTATCATCAAAAATCACAAACACAGACCCAGCATATAGCAACATTGGAGGTATGGGAGTTGCAAAAGCTGTTGGTGATTTTTTGAAAATTGAGAAATGTTTACCTTTAGATGATATTGACGATGCAAAATCTACAGCAAATACTGTAAACGAATTCTCAGAACAAACAATTAGTATTTGTAAAGAGAGTCAAATCAACAAGAAACGAGATGAACAAGGAAAAAAGAAACTTAGTTGTATCTTACTTAGAGATGCAGGAAACAAGTATCCAGATGTAATTCCAATTAATGAGAAATACGGTATGAATTTTTCATGTATTGTAGACATGCCAGTAGAGTTAGGAATTTCAGAAGTACTAAAGATGAAAGCATTTGAAGCTGGAGGTTTAACTGATTATGAAGAAAAAGCAAAAGTTGCTGCAAAAGCAATGGAGACACAAAATTCAATCTATGTTCACCTTAAAGGTCCAGATGAATTTGGGCATGATGGTGACGCCATAGGTAAAATGAAGAACATAGAAGAGATTGACCAAAGATTCTTCAAAACACTGGTTGACAATATTGATACAAGTAAGGTTGCCATAGTAATTTCTGCAGACCATTCAACTCCATGCATTAACAAAGGACATAGTGATGATCCAGTTCCAGTAATAGTTTCTGGAGATTTTATCAAAAAAGATGGCACTACAAGAATGACTGAAGCCCAAGCAAAGAAAGGAAGTATAGGTCTTCTTCAGGGTGCAGACGTTGTTACAAAATCTTTAGAATTAATCAAATCTCAAACGTAGTTAGTTTATTTGCTTGTTGCATTTCTATTGCTTTAGTCCTAATCATATCCACATCAATTGAATGGTATGTAGAAGGAGACGTTCCCAATTTTTCTAAAACTCTTCTGAGCATTCCAATTCCAATACTCAGTTCATCTTTTTGACCATGTGCAAATGCAACGGCCATTAAGATAATTCCCTGAACAACTTCTTTTTCTCTGCCAAAGCATTTCTTCCAAACACCTTCAAATGCTTCATGACTTTCCCAAAATCGTTCATTATTAAAATAGAAAATTCCATCAGTGATTCCTTTTTCTTTGTCAATTTCCTCTTCAAAGACATGACGAATATTATCAACAGGTCCAATTGGAGATAATTTTTCAATTAATTTGTCTAGATCTTCTTTTTCAACTGAAACATCCAGTTCAACAAATTTTTTGGCAATTCTAGCAACTCTAATCGAAGCATTCATGTCAGATGCTAGATCTCTTGCATTGTAAACTACCTCACGGGAATTTTCAGGGCTATAACGTGTGTTTTTCAAATGTAGCATATAGCGTTCCATAGTAAGATTTACCTAAGATTTTCTTAAATTTCTTATCTATTTCAATCAAGGTTTATATGAAATATCTAAAGGATTTTGGATACATGTCCATAATTGAGACCATTACAGACGTCGATAACACCTTCCTATCTAGAAGAGAGCTCACATGCAATTTTGCGGGATTGGCAGGAAAACTCAAGAAATTAGAAGCAGTAGACATGATTACTAAAGAATTCAAACTTGATGGTAAAGTGGTAATTCCAATGAGATTGCAAACTCATGTAGGAAAACCAATTGTAACAGGAACTTTCTTTGTTTATGAAGATGAAGGATTGGCAAAAAAGCATGTCAATCCAACAATTTTTTCAAGATTAGAAAAATCAAAAGCAAAACTTGCAGAAGCTGAAGCAGCAGCACAAGAAGCACCTGCTGAAGAGGCAGTATCTGAAGAATCTCCAGATGGAGACAAAGGAGCAGAAGAACCAAAGGCAGAGGAGAAATCTGAATAATGGCAGGCAAGAAAGGCTCTAGTCCAAATGTCTATGCATACTACAAAGTAGACGGAGACAAAGTATCTAGAATTAAAAAAATCTGCTCAAGATGTGGTAAAGGTGTATTCATGTCAGAACATAAAGATAGACACACATGTGGAAAATGTGGTTTAACAGAATTTAATCAATAAATTATTTTAAAATCAATATAATTTCTTTTTACGAACTTTAGAACTCTTTTCTTCTAATTGTTCAATTTTAGAAACAAATATCGGATCAAGTTTAATTTTTGAAAGAGTATCTGCAGATAATTTTACAGTGTTAGAATCTAGAGAGATGTTTGTTTTAGGAAGATTTTTCTCAATCCAAAATTTTGTAACTTTATCTTCTAGTTTATAATCACGAAATCCTGCAGGGAATTTTTTTGTGATATGATGTAGTAAAGTACGATCTTTGAATACAACACGAGGTTCAAACAACCTAGTTTCATCACTATAGACATTTTCAAATAAATTTCCAGAGATTTCATCTGAGAGTAATTCCATCTTTGAAATTTTTCGAATAAGTTCTAGGAAATGTAAAAATTCATGTGCTAAAATTGCATGAATCGTTCCTTTAAGGCCATAAGCTACTAGAGGCGCAGATATTTGGATTACAACTTGAAATTTCTCATCAAATACTACAGGAATGGTTCTAGCAAACAAAATTCCATATTGGTAAGAGTTAGAATGAGGGGCAGATATGACAAGCGACGGTTCGACATATGCAACAGGATAACGTATTCCTGATGCTTTTTCGATTCTATTAATTCCTGCAATAGTAATTGGAAAACGTTTGATTACAAGGTCATACACATCATCTGGAATTATCCCTTGAGAATGTGCATCTTTGAAACGAACTAGCGGATCCAATATCACCCCTCGACAAGTTTGAATGTAAAAAGGTTGATTTGGCTATGAACTTGGTTTTCCAGCTTTTGCATGTTTTATTCTTCGTCTTTTTGCTCTTTGATCAGCATGTCTTTGATGTTTACCTTTTTTTCTTATTGGCATGACATCTTGAAATATTCAGAGCTAGTTAATTGTTATCATTTTATTTCAACATCATGAAAATCAAATTCAGCACATTTACACGATACACCAAGGGTCTGGCTTATTCCAGGAGAAACATCATCACCAGTAACAAAACGCTTTACAGGTAAACCCCCTTCAAACCTGAAAAATATTGTAAAAAAAGTATCATCGTGTTTTTTATATTTTATTGAAAGTATTTTTTTCTCAGATCGTTTTCCAGATTTTTCATAGACGGTAATGGGTTTTTTTGTAAGATTCTTTAATTTTTGCAAAAGTTTAGAATCAATTTTTGAAGATGTGTAGATTTTTGCTTCAACTAGAGAATTGAATTTTAATGGTTTTTTTGGAAAGTCTGAAACAATTTTGATATTACTGATTTGGATATGATCTAATTTTGCAGATGATTTTTTTAGATTTCTTTTGTGAGGATTTTGGATTTTGACAAAAAATGGTCTACCCGTGCCTAAAATTAAGCTTGATTTGTCCTCACCTCCAATCCATGTGAATTTAACAGTGGTGCCCCCAAATTTTTTAAAAAGAAATTGAGAAATTTCACCTTCAATACTGTCATATTCAGTTATGCCATGAAAATCACAAATTCTGCACCCCTTACCAGAGCAATTAGAGCAAGACTTTTGTTTCTGTGAAAAATTCCGTATGGATTTAACATATCTTCCAGACAGAGTTAATGATTTTGATCTAACATCACAAGACTCATTCTTTAGATTGACAGTAAAAACAAGTTCTGGATCCAAATAAGCAAATGTTTTTTTGGTTTTTTTTGAAAATAGTTTTGCCAACTCTTTTGTAAGGTCTGTTTTGATACCATCAATCCCTTTTAGTTTGTATTTTGACCGAACTATATCATCTCTATCAATTATTGAAGGTTTTATGATTGCGCCAACACTAAATGAGGAATAAGAGTAGAGATTTACAGCATCAAGCATCATATTTAGAAAATAATCCAAATTATCAAACAGGTTTTTGCAGATATAGCATCTTTGCGTAGATTTGGATTTTTTCTTTAATTTTTTTCCAAGTAGTCTGTTTGATGAAAGATGGAGTTGTTTTGAAAAGAGCCTTCCAAGACAGTGATCACACAAATCATATTTTTTTAATATTTGGTTTGCAATAGGAACAATTTTTTGATAAGACATTTTATGAAAAAAATTGTTTAAAACATTAACCTAAGCCCATTCTTCTAAGAGTGCCTTGCATTTGTCTGCCTTTTGAGGCTTTCATCATATTCTTAGAATTTTTGTAATTTTTCATCAACTCTTTAACTTCACCTTCAGGCCATCCCGAACCACGTGCAATTCTTTTGATTCTAGAGGAATTTAGTAATCCTTCAGGGTCTGCTTTTTCCTGAGTAGTCATGCTTTGAATAATGTATCTCCATTTTGAAACTCTATCTTCCATTTGATTTACTTGGTCATCTTTTACCATTCCAGAAAGACCAGGCATGCTTTCAAGAATTCCCTGTAATGAACCCATCTTAGTTACTTCTTCTAATTGAGAAAGAAAATCTTCCATATTCATTTTTCCACTAGAGATTCTTTTCATTCTATCGTCGTCACTTTCACTCTCCAAACGTTTTGCCAAATCCAAAACAGCTTGAATGTCACCCATTCCCAATAGACGACCAACGAATCTTGTTGGAGAAAATTTTTCTAAATCATCTATTCGTTCACCAGTACCAATGTACATTATTTGTGCACCAGTTGCAGCAGAAGCTGCTAGTGCACCACCACCCTTTGCAGAACTATCTAATTTTGTAATTATCACACCGCCCACAGGAATTGTTTTGTGAAATGCTTCTGCTTGATTGAAACATTGTTGTCCAATTGTTCCATCAATTACAAGTAATGCTAAATCAGGATCACTAACTTTGTTTATTCTATCCATCTCTTCAAGAAGGTCTTGTTCTTCTTTGTGACGTCCAGCTGTATCAATTAAGATTACATCTAATGGTTGGTCTTCAAAATGCTTTAAACCACTTTTTACTATACTTGGAGAGTCTTTGTTATTTTCTTCACCATACACTTCGACATTAGATTTTTCACACATTGTTTTGAGTTGTACCAATGCACCAGGTCTGTATGTATCAGCTCCAATAACACCGACTTTGTATCCTTGTCTAGTCAAAAATTTAGCAAGTTTTGAGGCAACCGTAGTCTTACCACTTCCTTGAATTCCCAGTAGGATGATTTTGTTTTGTTTTCCAGGTTTAAAGTCAAATTCAGACTCATTTCCAAGTAGATTTGAGAGTTCATCATACAGAATTTTTACAATGTGATCTTTTCTAGATAGGCCCGGAGGGGGGGTTTCATTGAGAGCACGCTCTTCTAGGTGTTTAGTAATTTCAAGGACTAATCGAACATTGACGTCCGATTGCAACAATGCCCTTTGAACATCCTTTGAAAGTTCCTTGATAAGTTCCTCATCTATTCCTGAAGATTTTACAATCTTTTTGATTGCATCACCAAGACTAGTTTTAAGTCCATCAAGCATTGTAGTTCAATTCCGCATCCACTATTTCAAACCTTCCTCTATAACCATCCCATTTTTTTTCGGCTTGATTAATTTTGATCGAGTTAGAAAACAAGGGACAGTTAATTACAAATGTTTCAGCTTCACCTCCTTCAAAATTTAGATTAAATCCAAACTTGTCAGATAATTTTTTGAGAGTTTTAATTTCAGAAAGTCCAATTGGTTTTCCAAGCCAAGAATCATCTAATCCATCAGAAGAGACAGTAATCATAATAAAATCAAATTTTGTTTCAATCAAATCATTCATGTATTTTTCTGCTTCAAGATTCCAGAGAGGTGCAACTACTTTTAACCCATATTTTGAGCAAACTTTTTCAAATTTTTCTTTTTGAAAATTACTTTTAATTCCTCCATGGACTAATCCTTCAACACCATAATCGTTTTTTGCCGTATTTAGCAGATTTTCCAATAAAGAAAGTTCATTATCAACATCATCAGAATTAGAAGTAACTGTAATCTGTGGAAGTTGCATAGATTCTGCTTGCAGTTTTGTCCATTGTATGTTTGGATAATGAAGTAGATGACTTTCATCAGATTTTGTAAATACACTCAAAAGACATTTGATTTCATGTCCTTGTTTTTTTGCCAAGTAAATAGCAAAAGTGCTATCTTTTCCGCCTGAAAAAAGAGAAGCAAGTTTCAATTTACAGAAAAATCAATCTAACAATTGTTAAAGTTTATTCAAAGGACGCTTCAACACTCATAATCGTCATCATAAATCAGACGGCTTTTCCGATAATCATCAGCATCCGCACTATGTCTTAATGCGCATGATTTTAGTTTTATCCATTACAACCCAATATTCCACATTCTGTCCATTTTCTAACTTTCCCTGAACTTCATCATCAATCAATGTAACATCAATTGTTTCAAAAGTTTCAGAATCCATCAATTGAACAGTATCACCAGTCATAGAGATAATTTGACCAACTTTTTTGTTAATCATAGGTACGTGAATTTGCATACTGACAGGTCCTACATGTGGTCTTTTTTGGCCATCAAAAATTCCTTCAGCAACAATTCTTGCTTTTGCTGCACCATGTTTTCCAGGTTTTGATGTATCATATTCAACGATTCTACAGGGTTCGCCACTGGGTTGATCTGAATGTGGCAATAGAATGTAAGAACCGATTTTTAATGAACCAAGATCAGATGGTTTACTCATGAAAAAACAGGTTTTAGTCGAATATTTAACTTTTCTACTTTAGTTGTTCTAAAATTGAAAGACTAATCAAATTAGTCATTGCTAGACCTTTTCGGTTAGCATCTCGTCTTGTTTGTTCACAATATTTCTTGACACTTTGATGACTCTTTTCACTTGCAACTTCAATTACAACGATGTTTTCAGAGTACGGGAATGTAAATTTAGATGGATTTTTACAAAATGTTTCCATATTTCCTATTCCAGCACTCTCAATTTGATCTTTTTTTACTAATAAACCAGCAATTTCAGAGATATCTTCATCTTCACCATATTCCAAATAGTATACAGACACAAAATTGACTTGACCAACAACTTCGTGTTGAAAAAGATCATCTCTTACATTAAAAACAAAGGATGTTTTTTCCTGATTATGTTCAATAAGATCATCAACAATCTTTGAACTATCTTTGAATTTTGCTAAAAGATAATGATTTGTAGAATCTGAAAAGTAGGGTTTACTGTCAGATGAGAATGTTCCAGTAACAAAGTATAATCTTTCAATATTTTTTGAATTCAACCACGATTCCTTGAGTTCAATGGATTGATGTGAATGAAGATAAGGTGCACAAACATAACCAGAATAAGACAATTTTAGTTCAGACATCAAACAATCAACCACTTTGGCAAGTATTTATGCTTATATTTGTGAGGCATTAAAATCTCTACGATAGTTTTTTAATAGCAGTAAACTTCGTTTTTCTTGTCCCGTGGTAGCTCAGCCTGGTAGAGCTTCCGGCTGTAGTTGTTGGCTTTAGATGGCTGACCAAATAACAGCATATCAGGCATACAGAAACCGGGTTGTCGGTGGTTCAACTCCGCCCCGCGGGACCACAAACTTTTGAAATTAATTGTAAAAATAAGAAAAAGACAGACTATGTTAAGAAAACAAAATATGAAATCTTAAATTAAAAATTCATTGTCTACTCTGTTTTTTTGACTTTTTGTGCGGCTGGGCCTTTTCTGCCTTCACCGATTTCAAACTCGACTTTATCGCCTTCGTTGATGAATCCGTCAACATCTGTTTTGTGAACAAACAAATCGTCTCCACCTTCTCTTTCAATAAAACCAAAGCCCTTAGTACGGTTAAACCATTTTACGGTACCTTGTTCCATTTGGTTTAGAAATAATTTATTGACTATATTAAGTAAGGCATCAAATTAGAAATCTTTTGGAATGTGTCCATTTTCCTTTAGCCATTCAACTTGAGGAAGTGTGAATCTCCAAACAATATCACCTTTTTCAGATTCATTAAAGTCCCAAGGTGCAATAATTACAATATCATTATCTCTGATCCAAACTCTTCTTTTGAGTTTACCTCTGATTCTACCTCTTCTTGTAACATTGTCAGTACATTTGATTAGGACATTTTCTCCGCCAAGCATTTTGAGAACTCTACCAAATAGTTCACCCTCTTCAGGAAGGCGAATTTCTTTTAGTGCACTTTCACTTTTTACTTGACGCTTACCCATGAAAGTATTTTACATCATAAGCATATAACTGATAGGTTTTTGATTTTCATAATGAGTTTTATTCGTTGAAAATAGAATGAATTTGTGGAATTCAGGTGTGTTGAAGAGTGTTCTCAATGCTGTGTTGAAAGAGAATATTATCCCAGTAAAGAATTTGGAAAGATTGGAGTTTTGATATTACCTGAGGAGAAAGAAAGAATAGAAAAATTAGCAAAAGAAAACAATCTAGATGTCAAAATTTTACCAAGGATTGGAGTATCAGAAAACAGAGACATAAATCCGTCAAAAATTTTAGCATATCAGATGATGGGTGTAGAAAAAAATGGAAACACTTGTCCATTTTTAGATACAGAAAGTGGAAACAAATCACCACATAATGGATTCCCATGTAAAATTTACAATGATAGACCTCTTGCATGCAGAACATATCCACTAATAGAATTAGACCCAATTACACTTGATGAGAAATGCAAGTTTTGTAAAGAACATAAAACAGCTGATGAAAATCTAAATTCAGAAACAGAATCTTTGTTAAAAATTAAGGAACAAATGTATACAGAATTACCATTTATCTGGAGATTTGCAACAGAGGTAGGTGAAGAGGAAGACAAAGACTTGTTTGAATCAGGGTGGATATTAGAAAAATAGTATCTTTTTGAGATTTTAATTTTTTGTAGATTGTGTCTGGTTAATGAATAAAGTATAGCAGTAATGAATTGATAATTTTTTAGATGTGTAAGTGTGAATTAACTCGTAGATTAATATTCAATATTCAACATATAGATTTTTGATTTCAAAAGATTTACAATAATGATTATGGGTTAATAACTGCACGTCCAAGGATTTTACGATCTTTCAAATCTTGTAATGCAGAATTTGCCTCATCAAGAGAATATCTTTTTGAGATAACTGGATTTATGGTTCCTTTTCTTGCAAGTGCTAGTAGTTCAACCATGTCATTGTAATTTCCAGTGTATGCACCTTGGATGGTAATTGATTTGAGAGGAACTGTTACAAGTGACAACTCCAAAGAGCCACCAAACAATCCAACTAGAACAAGATTACCTCTTTTTCTCAATACGGCCAAACCTGTTTTTACAGTTGGTGGAGCATTAACAAAGTCAACTACACTATCTGCACCTTTATCATTACATATGGACATTATTTTTTGAACAGTATCTGGATCTTTAGAATTTACAGTAAAATGAGCACCCATCTCTTTTGCAGTTTCTAATTTTGCATCATCAAGATCAATACAAATAATTTTTGCGTCAGTGATTTCACTTGCAATTTGAACACCCATCAGTCCTAATCCACCAGCACCAACAATTACAATAAATTCAGGCGAATTTTGATTTGCTTTTTTGATAGCAGTATATGCAGTTAATCCAGAACATGCTAGTGAAGTTGCAGAATCAGGATCAACGCCATCTAGTTTTGCTAAATACTTAGAATTTGGAACTAAAACATAATCAGCATAGCCACCATTTTGAAATAGACCCATTGATTTTGGTGCGTCACATAAATTTTCATTTCCAACTTTACATCCAGGGCATTCACCACAGCCCATCCATGGGAAAACTAGTACATCATCACCTACAGAAACATTAGATACATTTTCTCCAACTTCTTGAATAGTTCCAACAATTTCATGGCCCGGAGTTACAGGGTATTTTACACCACGATCAGTTACTTTCAAAAATTGGCCATCTCCAAGATCATATCCGCCTTCCCACAAATGCAAATCACTATGACATACACCTTCAGATTTTACCTTAAGTAAAACCTGAGTTCCAGAAGGTTTTGGATTTTCAGATTCAGATATTGTTAAAGGTTCATTCGGACCTGGAATTTTGGCTGATTTCATAAATTTGCTTTTGCTACTAACAATATAAGAGTTGACTGGAAATGAGAAAAAAATAGAGCCATTAGATATTATTGAATAGGAAGAAAATATTCATGTGAGTGAGTCACCTACACCTAACAGTATTTCTCAAGAACCAGTAAACATTCTATTTAGTCCACAATCAGTTGTCAAAAAGGATGTCTGGGAGATTGATTTAATCAAAATTTTGAATTTATTGATAAAAATTCTTGAAAAATCAGGCAAGAAAGATCTCAAAGTAGCAGGAATGGCAGCACTATCATCATCATTAATTTACAGAATGAAAGTTGAAAGTATCTTTGCATTGCAAAGAGCAGCAATGCAGAAAAAACCAATGCATCAGAGAACAGATGTAGATATTGATTTAATCGATATGCCATACAGACATGAATCTACATATCCAGTATCATTAGATGACTTGTTAGGATTACTCCAAAATCTAATTGGAACAATTGCAAACCCACAATCAAGAAGAAATAGACAAGTAGAGATAGAACCAATTGAAGCACCGGACTTTCAAGAATATTTCATCTCACTTGAAAGCATAATTGGAAAGTATGAAGACTTGGTGATGAAGAAAATTTCTAATGAAGGACATGGATTACTTCAAGATATAATTGCAGAATTAGATCCAGTAGATTCAATCAGATGTTTCTTTGCAATATTATTTTTGGCAAGAGATCAAAAAGTGGATTTAGAACAAGTTGAAGATGACATCAAAATCACAGCCATAAAAGAAGAATTAACAAACTGATCAAAAATGAAGAAAGGATTTCTTTAACTATATTTTGGAGGAAGTGATGAGTAATTGGCCAAAATTGAAGACATTAACGTAGCAACTGCAAGAGTAGAAGCCGCACTTTATTCAGCAGGTAGACCACTGAGAATAGAAGACATAATCAGAGCCTCAGGCACAGAATCAAGAACAAAGACACTAGATATTCTTCAAAATATTATGAAAAAGACAAAGTCTGCCTTCAAAGCACTTGAAGTAGTCATACTTCCGGACGGAACATATGTGATGCAACTCAAACCAGAATATAGTGCCACAGTCAAAAGATATGCATCAAAGCCAGTCCTTCCAAATGCCACTCTCAAGACATTATCATACATTGCATACCAACAACCAATATCATCAAAACAACTTGTAGAGGTAAGAGGATCTGGAGTTTATGCACATTTGAAAGAACTTAGACAATTAGATTACATTACTCATCAAAATGTTGGAAGAATCAAAATTTACACCACAACAGAAAAGTTCCAAAAATACTTTGGAATTCAAGGTGATGTAGAAGATCTAAAACAGAGATTATTCTCAAAAGTAAGGAAAACAGCAAGTGCAAGACAGACAACTCCTACACCACAAATTGTAACAGAAGTAAACTAAGTCAATTTTTACTTTAAGCCTAATTTTTTGCGTTTTGTATAAATTAGAGTAATTTAGACAAGTTTTCGTGAGAAAATCAGTAGAAAATTTAGCAACCAGTAAAACAACTGGAGGAAGAAGACATCCACTTAGAATTAGACGAAAGTATGAAACTGATAGATATCCAAATGAAGCTGTTACAGGAGCCCAAGTAACAGTAACAAGAATAGTTCGTGGAAAAAATAGAAAGACAGCTGTTAAGACAATTGATTTTGTTAATCTTGCAACAGGAGATGCAAAAGTAAAGAAGGCAAAAATTCTCAAAGTATTAGACAATGCAACAAACAACGATTACAAAAGACGAGGCATCATTACAAAAGGTGCAATACTTGAAACACAAGAAGGTAAATGTAAAGTAGTTTCCAAACCAGGACAAAACGGAATCGTTAACGCAATTTTAGTAAAGGAATAAAATGAAAGATTACGAACACATCGTAATCTGGTTGGATTATTTCAACAAGAATTTAAAAAAATCAAAAGGTAGACGTTTAGGTTTAGAGAAATGTGTTTTCGATCCTTCACTAAAAGAATTGACAGAAGCTGCAAAAGCTGCAGGATTTGAAATTACAGAATCAGATGACAAAGTTAGATTTCCAAAAAGACCATTTGTCAGATCAGGTTATGTAGTTTTACCAAAAGGATCCTCCAAGACAAAAATTCTTAACAAAATTTCCGAAAAACTTGTTGCAAAAAGGTCCAAACAATCAAAATAAAATCAAATCTAGCTCTTAGCTAAAGTAAAGTTGACAGAAGTCTATGATAAGAATATCATGATTAGTGTTTTTAATTGCAGGAGGTAGGCGAAATAATGCACCTAGCCGGTAGTGGTAGGGTAATCATTCAACTATCAAACAAATTGGTTGAAGGACAGATACTCTGCGACGAGAAGGGAACTAGAGTTGCGAAAGTAATGGAATTGATTGGTCCAGTAAGGAGACCATTTGCATCCGCAACTCCGTTAACAAACAACATCAAAAGATACATTGGCAAAAGTGTTTTCGCAACAGAACATTCTCCTGACAATTCAAAGAAAAAATTTAGGAGAAGAAGAAAATGAATATACTAGAAAAACAAAACTGTCCTGAATGTCAAGCAACAGTAGTTAATGACATGCAGAACGGAGAAATAATCTGCTCTGGTTGTGGCGTAGTAGTCGATGATCAAGTAG
Organism: Candidatus Nitrosopumilus sp.; assembly: GCA_003702545.1. Taxonomy (GTDB): domain Archaea; phylum Thermoproteota; class Nitrososphaeria; order Nitrososphaerales; family Nitrosopumilaceae; genus Nitrosopumilus. The sequence continues at coordinate 1,747 of REGK01000012.1, read as the reverse complement.
CAGATTATGGTCCAGAAACAATTAGTTCGAATCTCGAAGACAAAATGAAGTTAGCAAGAGCAACCGGACAAACAACATATTCCCAACATGACTTGGGAATTACAACTGAGATAGCAATTAGTTCAAAGGACTTTAGTGGAAAAACAATCAACCACGAAGTTGCAAACCAAATGCATAATCTCAGAAAGTGGCAACAAAGAGTAAGGGTATCCTCACCAAAAGAAAGACGACTTGCAAATGTTTTGACAAAAATGGGAGAAACATGTGATGGTCTAGGTCTTTCAAAAAATGTGTTGGAGACTGCTTCTATGATATACAGAAACTTGGATGGACATGTTGATGTGAAGGGAAAATCAGTAGTTAGCATTACAGCAGCTACAATTTACATGGCATGCAAACAATGTGATGTAGTAAGATCACTAGAAGAAATTATTCGTGGAATATGTCCACCAAAAGACGTTAAATCAAAAACAAAACTTGCAGCAAGATACTACAGAACCATGGTTATGGAAATGGGGCAACTAACTGCTCCAGTAGTAACTATGGACAAATACATCTCAAAGATAGCAAACATGACACAAACCGAGGTCAGAGTCGAAAGATTAGCCTTGGAAATTGCAGAAAAAACCAAAGACAGTAACATTGCAGATGGAAAAGCACCAAATGGAATTGCTGCAGCATATCTGTATGTGTCATCAGTCCTGCTAGGACAAAACGTGCTCCAAAGAGATGTTTCAAGCATTGCAGGAGTAACTGAAGTTACTATCAGAAATAGATGTAAAGAGATTCTAACAAATTACAAACTCAAAATTACTTTGAGACCATCTCTGGCCAAATATTAACACCCCCCCCCTCTTTTCATTTTATTATCATACACGTTAGGATTAGCTAAATTTCGTCTGTATTATATATAGAAACAAAACATTTCGCAATATGGCAATTCTTGAAATTAAAGACCTTCATGTAACAAGAGAAGGAAAAGAAATTCTCAAAGGGGTTAATTTGAAAACAGGTCCTGGAGAAGTTCATGCCATTATGGGACCTAACGGTTCAGGAAAAAGTACACTAGCTTACACATTACTTGCACATCCAAAATACGAAGTGACAAAAGGAGATATTTTGTTAGATGGTGAAAGCATTTTAGAATTAACTGCAGATGAAAGAGCAAAGAAAGGATTATTCTTAGGATTCCAATACCCAACAGAAGTTTCAGGTGTAGGATTCTCTCATTTTCTTAGAACAGCTTATAATTCTCTAAGTAAAGCACTTGAAGGTGACGACAGAGAAGTATTCATCACAGTAAGAGAATTCCAAAAATATCTTAAAGAGAATTTGGAAAAAGTTGGATTGAAAGAAGAATTCCTTTCAAGATATCTTAACGAAGGTTTCTCAGGAGGAGAGAAAAAAAGAGCAGAGGTTTTACAAATGGCAGTATTAAAGCCAAAAATTTCAATTTTAGATGAACCAGACTCTGGTTTAGATATTGATGCAGTTCAAGCAGTAGCAAAAGCAATCAGTCAAGTTTCAGGTAAAGATGCAACAGTGATTGTAATTACTCACTATGCAAGAATTCTAAAATTCCTAGACAAGCTTGATTATGTTCACGTATTTGCAAGAGGCAAAGTTCTCAAAACAGGAGATGCATCTCTTGCAGACAAACTCGAATCAGAAGGATATGATTGGGTTTTAGAACAAACTGCATAAATCAAATTTTAGAAATTTCACAACAAGAAATCTAGTTTTTGTT
>REGK01000079.1 GCA_003702545.1 Candidatus Nitrosopumilus sp. | reverse complement strand
ACTTTACAACTATGTTCTACAAATAGAAAATAATGTTTCAGCTTATAGAGGTAATTCCCACCTTGTCTTTTAATGACTATGAAAAACACACAAAACATTGCAATGTTTAGCATTCTTGCAATTGCTTTTGGTACATTTGTTAATTTTGATGCATTTGCTGAGACAACCAATGGATTCAAAATGGCAGACGATGTAGAGGCAATACTCACATTTACATTCAAAGATGGAGTTGAAGTACATAATTTCCCTGTCTTTAAGATGGGTGAGAGTATGGTAGATGATGCAGGAGTTTCATTTACATCTGAAGGCATTTTAGGCAAAGCACCTCATTTGCATAAAGCCCTAGATGAAGCATACAAATACCGAATGCAAACTGCTGGAAGTTTCAACTATGACTATCGTTATTTTGATGTAGATGTCTCTTTTGTTAAAGACGGTAACACAATCCAATCTCTAGATTATCATGACTGCACAATTGAAAACTATCAGGTAAAAACACTAGATGATGACTACGAAGCTTACATGTCATCTAAAACAGGATTTGTAATTGTAGATCTCATTGATTTTGAATGTGGTGGATTGGACCCAAACTACAAGCTTGAATCAACTTCCTGGAAAGATGAACTGAATAGAACTATTACAGAATTTGTTGATTTGGATTATTCCTATGCAAATGATGTAAGAACCTATGTGACATTTGACTTTGATAGGGGCATTGAAAAAATTGAATTTCCGCATTTTAAAATCGATAATGGATTTGCAGAAAGTACTGATGCAGTTGCAGCAGAATTTTCAGTTGAGGCAGTAGTTGCATATTATCCATTATTACATGATGCAATTGATAATGCACGTGTACTTGCTGGAACTACATATGCGTCTAACACTGATTTTGATGCACTAGTTGAATTTGTTCAAGATGGCCAAATTCTCAGAGCCCTTGATTATAGAGATTGTACTGTGGAATCTGCAAAGATTACAACAGAAGTTGATAACGAAGAGGGATTTACTGGAAAAAGTGGATTTGCCCTAGTTAATGAATTTGAATTCCAATGTTCAGGTCTAAAACCAACTAATCCTGGATATGACAAATTGTATGGTGATTCTCCTATTTGGAAAGTAACTTCACTTAGAAATGAGTTACCAAATCATGAATTCCCAACCACTGGAAATGTTCATGCTGTTGCAACCTTTACTTTTGTAAATGGACAAGAGATTGTTGATTTTCCAGACTTTGATCAAGACAGCATACTAGGACTAAGAGCTGTTGATAACAATGACAAATTTTCAAGTGGTGAGGGTTCTGGTGAAAAATTTGTTAGCAGACAATTCAGTTCTATTCCTACATTTGAGTTAGCTGGAATTGTCAGCAACACACCATTATTGTATGATACAGTTGACAAAAATCTCAAACTTCAGGGTAACACAGGCTCACACCAAAACTTGGATCTATTTTCAGTAGATATTGATTTGATGGTTGATGGTGAGACGGTTAGAGGCTTCAACTATAACGAATGTCGTGTAACTGATTATGTTGTAGAGACAGAACGCTCCAAGGAAGAAAACTATTGGAAAGGATTTCCTCTAGTCAATACATTTGACTTTGAATGTCAAGGATACCATCCAAACAATCCAATCTATGATGCAATGTATGAAATAGAATCTGGAAACAACATAAGTTCTTCAGACCTTAGAAATACCCAAGACTGGGATAGAGGGTTCTACGTACAGTAGACTCTTTTTCTTTTTTTATTTTTAGTAAACACTAGAGAAATTCTTTAAGTTATTTGATTTTGTCATCTAAATTGTAGGTATGTGACTTGCATTACAGCTTGCATATCCTGCAACATTACTAATGTGTGAAGTCAACCAAACGTATGCATTTGGAAACGTTGATGAGTCTATAATTCCTTCATGCTTCCAACACCATACTTGAGAGAACCACTCTATCACTGTCCTAGATATGCGTGATAATCTGTTAAATTATCTCTGGTTGATGCATTTTTGACAAACTAGGTATCTTTGCTGATCTGAGAACTATAGGTTATGATGAATAATTAACTTGACTTTGTGTGGGAGACTATACTATCTTCACTTGGTCTGTGTTTTCCAGTAACGATATAGTTGACTGCATTACTCATGAAAATAGCGTGGTCTGCAATTCTTTCCAAATATCTTAAAATCAATGTCTCCATCAATGCACATTT
>REGK01000046.1:3868-8775 GCA_003702545.1 Candidatus Nitrosopumilus sp. | reverse complement strand
AAGTTTACCAAACTGACCACACTAGTCTAATTCTACACTTTAAAGATGCTAGTGGTGGACTAGTTGAAGGAAGTACATTGAGGGTTTATGCTCCCGTAATTCTTGAAAATACTCTATTTGTGAATCTCGGTAATGTTGAAGTTGATTCCAGTTTTAAAATTGATGAAAATTCTGTATTTTATAATGTAGGGGAACCAATTACCATTTCTTATCAAGGCCAAAGTATTGAATTCGAGGGTTCTGGAAAACTAAGGGCTGTATTTGAGACAACTACTATTGATGTTAAGGGACAAATAAAAAATAGTAATTTGATTCAAAATTGGGGAACTTTTGAAATGGATATGTGTACCGGAAGTATTGAAAATCTTAATGGTGGAGTATTTGAAAATGGAGACACCGGAGTTGTAAATCAGATTGAATGTGATGCAAACCCATTAGATACAACTGGCCCTGTAATTCAAGTCCCACGTGATATGTCATTTCAAGTTGCAAAAATCGGTGATACTGGAAAAATGAATTATGTAGTAACTGCAAATGATGCAGTTGACGGTCCAGTTGATGTAGTATGTAATCCTCCAGCTGGAACTGATTTTGGAGTTGGGGTAAACACTATCAATTGTGTTTCAGTTGATAATGCTGGAAATACTTCAGAAGAATCATTTAACATCACTGTATCTGTTTCAACAACAAATACTGTGACTTGTGGAACTGGAACTCAATTAGTCAATGGTCAGTGTCAAGCAATCAATGAAGTTACTCCACAACCAACCATTGAGAATGAACTAATCCAAGATACCATCGATGAGATTGATTTGATGGTTAGTATAATGTCCAAATCTGTTGGTGAAAATACTCAGGTTGATTTGAAATTCAACAAATTCAATGTAAATTATGAGTTAATTGCAACACAAAATGGTAATGATGTTTATCGTCAGATGCATTATTCTATGGGAAGTTCTGCCACACACATGATTCCTGCTCTGGGGAGCACTGATAATCCCGTTGATATCAAAGTGATTTCAATGGGCATTGGAATGCCTGGAATGGAAAATACGTGGACTGGAAAAACAGGTTTGATTGGAACAGCTAAAGTTGTACCTGAATTTGGAACCCTCACAATGATGATTTTGGTAGTTGCAATTATTGGTGTTGTTGCATTTACTTCAAAATCAAAACTCATGCCAAAATTCTAAACTCCTAGATTTCATTAAATAGGGTCCATGAATTGATTAATTCATGCAAGCAATTTGGAATGGCGAGGTAATTGCCGAGAGCGAAGATACTGTTGTAGTTGAGGGTAACCATTACTTTCCAATTGATTCTATCAAAAAAGAATACTTTGAGAAAACTGACATGACTAGTTTTTGTGGTTGGAAGGGAATGGCAAATTATTATTCTGTAACAGTAAATGGCAAAACCAACAAGGATTGCGCATGGTATTATGCAGAACCAAATGATGCTGCCATGAAAATTAAAGGAATGGTTGCATTTTGGAATGGTGTTGAAGTAAAGTAATCAGTTTTAATTATTAGAAAGACGATACGTTTTTTGTGAAACAATACACGGCACTTCTCTGTATTGGTATTGGGATGATTGTACTTATCGGTGTGGTTTTTGGTGCAGATTTTTTCAAATTTTCTGTTACGACTCAAGACTATGAAATTTTTGTTGATCCACTTTTAGATGAACAGGGAATGTTTACCATGGGTCGAGTTACAATCCAAAACATTGGTGCCAAACCAGTAACAAATCTTCACATAAATTTTGGTGATGGTGATATTTTGGATATTCAAACTCTAAAGGTTGGGCAAAAGATCATTGTATCTCCTCCTCCTGAAAACTCTATGGAATTTGTGATGATCAGTGCCGATAATGACATATTTGTCAACAAGGCCTATCGTGAGATGCCAAAAATGGTAGGCATGATGGGGTCTTAGCAGTTAAATTCTCTAGTAATGCAGTAGTTTTACTTGGAATTTCTCACCAGTGGAAAGGTAAAGGATCTCTATGATGTAGATGAGGATACTTTACTCTTCAAGTTCTCTGATCGTGTATCTGCATATGATGTAAAATTCAAACAAGACATTCCTAGAAAAGGAGAAGTTTTGTGCAAATTTGCTGAATTTTGGTTTGATGAACTAGATGTTCCAAATCACTTTATCAAACGAGAATCTGATACTGAAATTCTTGTAAAGAAAATGAAGATGCTTCCAATAGAGTGTGTGGTTCGAGGCTATTTTTATGGTAGTCTGGTAAGTAGATGGAAAAAAGGAGAAGTTAAAGTTCCAGAAGGAACCAACACTACTCTAGCTGCAAAACTCCCTGAACCGATATTTGATCCTACAACAAAGTCTGAACACGACATCCCAATTGACAAATCAAAAGCAATTGAAATGAATCTAGTTTCTGAGGAACAATACAACTGGTTAGAAAAGACTTCGATTGAAATTTACAAAAAGATGGCAAAGATTGCCGATGATGTTGGTTTTATTCTTGCTGACTTGAAATTGGAATTTGGAGTTTTAGATGGCCAAATTACATTGGGTGACTCTATTGGTCCTGACGAGTATCGCTTGTGGCCAAAAGACTCCTTTGAGGTAGGTAAAACCCAAGAAGCATATGATAAACAACTATTACGTGACTGGCTAACTGCAAATGGATACCAAAAACAATTTGATGATGCACGTGATGCAGGTCAAGAACCAGTTGCTCCAGAAATTCCATCAGAGATTATTTCTAAAATGACAGAACGTTATGTTACTGCATATGAGAAACTCTCTGGAAAAGCACTCTAGATGCATTTTTGCGTTTAATGTTGACTAGAGGTTAACTTTCAACTCGAATTGTATTTTTGAAAATTTGGAAAATCACGTCCCAATAACGTATTTTCAGACCTTTGTCCCGTGATCATGGGTTTTTTGATATTTTACAAAAAATCTTAAACCGCTACAATAATTCTTTACCCAATACAATAATTCTTTACCCAATACAATAAACATGATAGTGGTTTAACATTTGTTTATACGACTACGATAAATCTGATAATAGTTATCATGACTTTAGTAGCGTTATGATATTTTTGGAAATGAAAAAAAATTGATGCGATTAGACAAAAAAATATGATACAAGGATCTTTTAGATCAGAAACAAAGGTAATCTCAGTATGTCTACGTTACTAGAAAAACAAATCAAAGTAAATCGTATTGTTACGACAAGTATTGAACACGCCCGAGCAATTGAAGACCCTGCACGAGCAAAAATTGTTGAGATATTATACCGTCAAGCTCTCTCTGCTGAACAAATTACCTCTGCATTGAAAAAATCTGGATTCAAAAAGGCATTAACTACAGTTCGTCATCATTTAGAAATCCTAAAAGAATCAGGGTTAATTGAAATTGTAAAAATTGAAGAATCCAGAGGTGCAATAACAAAATTCTATAGCACCTCAACAAAGTTGCTTGATTTTCAAACCCCTGATGATTTTGATTCAAAATATTCAAAACTCATCGACAACACATCTACAAAAATTGAAAAAATCCTCAAGGGACTAACTCCAAAAACTGGAAAATCAAAAGGAAAAAAATCTGAAGAATATTCTCAGTATTTGGTAATGGAGATCATGAATCGTGCAATGACAAATGTTCTTGAGAATTCTGGCAAAAAATAATCGTTACACCTAAGTATTTCTTGCAAGAAATCCTTGTATGGTACGTGTATTTTACAGCCAAAAAACTGAAGATCTCATCGAAAAGATGACTCTTACAAATTGGCGTCAACACGTTACACAAAAACTTGGTCAAGAGCACCAGGATATGTCTGATAATTGGAAAATGTGTGCAATTGGTGAAAGAATAAAGATTGAAGGTAAGGATTTAGAGTCGATAAAAGATCTTTCACCTGAGGCAATCCGACTGGGATACGAGTTTTCAGTGGCAATGCAAGAAAAAGACAATGAAAAAGCATTAGAAATAATTACAAAAATTGAGCACCTTCCAACAATATGGAGAAATGAAGTAAATGGATGAAAAAGCTGTAAAATTATTTTCTGAAAAAAATCTTGTATACATTGCAACTGTGATGAAAGATGGCTCTCCTCAAGTTTCTCCTGTCTGGGCAAATTATGAAGATGGATATGTTTTGGTAAACACTGCAGAAGGCCGAATAAAACACAAAAATATTTTGCGAGACCCTAGAGTTGCAGTTTCAGTTGTTTCAAAAGATAACCCTCTGGATATGACTACAATTCGTGGGGTTGTTGAAGAATTAATTCCTGACTATGATTACAAACATGCAGACAAATTAACTCAACAATACATGGGACGTGATCATTATCCGTTCAAACGTGATGATGAAAAAAGAGTCATCCTAAAAATAAAGCCAAACAAAGTTTTTGTTTTGCCTGAATTGAAAATGTCAGACTAGTAATTTCAAATATTTCTAAATTCGAGTTTAGAAACATCATTAATGTAATGTGTGGAAAAAAGGTAGTCTAGCAGCTTAACGACGACGTTTTGCTGCTGTTTTTCTCTTTGGAGCTGCTTTTCTTTTAGTAGCTGTTTTTCTCTTTGGAGCTGCTTTTCTTTTAGTAGCTGTTTTTCTCTTTGGAGCTGCTTTTCTTTTAGTAGCTGTTTTTCTCTTTGGAGCTGCTTTTCTTTTAGTAGCTGTTTTTCTCTTTGGAGCTGCTTTTTTAGCTGCATTTCTTTTACGTGCGGCCTTTCTCTTACGAGCTACTGCTGCTTTTGCGGCTTCTGCTGCTTTTTTAGCTGCATTTCTTTTACGTGCGGCCTTTCTCTTACGAGCTACTGCTGCTTTTGCGGCTTCTGCTGCTTTTTTAGCTGCATTTCTTTTACGAGTTCGTGCTGCTTTTTTAGCTGCTTCGGCTCTTTTGGCTCTAGACATTGCCATGA
>REGK01000046.1:0-3768 GCA_003702545.1 Candidatus Nitrosopumilus sp. | reverse complement strand
GCGGCCTTTCTCTTACGAGCTACTGCTGCTTTTGCGGCTTCTGCTGCTTTTTTAGCTGCATTTCTTTTACGAGTTCGTGCTGCTTTTTTAGCTGCTTCGGCTCTTTTGGCTCTAGACATTGCCATGATTTTTTTCAAAAATAATATGTGTTATATGGTAAAAGTCACACAATATTACGTAATCTATTGAAAAATTTGACAATTATTTTATGTTTTTTGTAATTGCGATCAACAATTTGTTATACAAATTACTGCAACATCAACTGTCGATTGTTCCTTTTGGGGTCTGATGATTATCTTGTAAGTTTCTTCTTCGTCAAATGGAAAATCAAATTGTGTTGTTTTTTCAACTGATTTACCTGGTTCTAATCCCTCTAAAAGAAGATCTTTTGCAGAAAATTCTCCATAAACTGCTTCATGTTTTTGTTCTTTTTTATCGACGAAATGGAATTGCCCTCCTGATAGAACTGTTTTTTCATCTCCGATATTTTTAGCTGTAATTCCTATCATCACAAATGTATTTTCTGGCTGTGTTTCTTTGTCTCCTTCATGTGTTCCTTCAAATGTTACTGTGTATTCTACAGGACCAACTATTACTGGTTTTCCTGCAGTTGTTTCGATAAAATTTACCTGATATTCACTGTACATGTAGATTGCAACTGCCATCGAAGCAATTATGGCTCCAAATAATATCACAACAGCTATTCCTGCCACAAACAAACGGTGATTTTTTTGATATATAGTTGCATAGTTTGGAAAAAATGCTTGGATTCAACATGATAATTACTCCTGTATGGTGGATAGGGACTAAAATCCAATAATATTGTGACAATTTATGACATTAAATCCTCTGGAATTTTACCTCCATCTTGCATTTCTCTTGGTCTTTTTTGACATTTTTTTGGTCATTTTTGATATGTTTTTGAAGCTTTTTTGGTCATTTTTTCATCAAAATATGGGGGTTTAGCTTCTAGGCACGACTCAAAAAGATCACACATGTTTAGCTGGGACATCAGGGTGGTTTGAGGGTTGCATTTTGTATCTAGGCACAAGTGTTCAACCCCCCCTCAAAACGCCTAATTTTGAAAATATGGCATTGTGCCTAATTGGTGTAAAATTAGAGGGGGGTTTAACGCCTAGGCATAATTCTATAAAATGCATGATTTTAGAGATTTTTTCTAAACCCTCTAACTATTCTAAAAATTGAATGGGTATTTCTTTTGAAATAACACCTAGTGTGCCAAAATATGGGGGGTCTTTAGAAACATTGCCTAAAACCCCTGGTTTTTTTCTAAAATATGCACTAAAAATTAGACAAAAAGGGGAAACCATCCCCTTAACAAAACAAGGTTTTCTAGATTTACTGCTTTTCTAGTCTGATTGTAATTTTGCCTTGTTTTGCAGTATTTACTACTTTGAGGGCTTTGCTCATAACCCCCATGCCAAATCTTGACAATTCTGTTGTAGAAATTGTAAGTTCTCTTGGTTTAGATTTTGATGTTTTTCTTTTCATGATCAGAATAATGTTAATTTTTGATTTAAGGCCCGCGTATAACTGATAAATCATCCATTTAGAATGTCTTTATCAGAAATCTTGCTGTTTTTTCATGCATCTCTGAAACTCTGTCCATTGCATCAAACAATCCCTGTTGGTTAATCTCACCTTCTTTGTCTAACACGACATAGACTCCGATCTTTCTCTTTCCATCCTCTGTGGTGTTTTTATTGATTGCCTGAAGGGTATAGCAATAATCTGCCACTTTTTTCTCAAATTTTTCCTTTTCTTCTTCACTAAACCCCAAATATCTTGCAATTTGGTTGTTCTTCATATTGACTTTGGAGCCAATTACCAAAATTCCTTGTTGTGCCTTTGGTTCAAATATCTCTACAGGAACTCCTGCCGGCCCCGCATGTTTTACAATAATTTGGAACGTATTTTCAGGATTTTTCATTTCTTCAAACTTTAATCCTTCATGAATTAACCATCTCTCAACGTTATCTCTCATCCTCAAGGCACTCATTACAGTTCATTCAAAGTGCTTCTATATGATTCTAAATCAAATGATTACTGCACTAAATTTAGAATGTTTCTAAATTCGAGTTTAGAAATATTCCAAATCTTTACTTGTAAAACATTGTATTTTTGCTACACATTTACTCTAAAACCTGAACCAAATTCAGGAATGAGTGATGCGACAATTGCATTGAAAACCAACCCAGCTACCATTAATGCAACTCCTAGATACAAGCAGTTCTTTGCTTTTTTTGGATCATCATTTCGCAAAATAAAATATGCGATAATTCCTCCTATTACTCCAAAAAATATTGGCAACAAAAACCATAGGTTACTCCTTGATCTTTCTGGGTATGTCATTTTCTTAAAATTATTTTGCAGAAGCTGCTTTTTTTTGTAACTGTGTGATTTCTATCTCCACAGTTTCCAATGGATCTTCTACTTGGTTTCGTTTAATTGAGAACATTTTTGGTTTTTCAAAGTCGTCAGTGCAATCTGGACATGCATAAACTAGTACTCTGTGTTCGTTTGGTGCTTTTGGGTTTGATAATCTTGGGTAATACACCAGTCTTGCGCCACAATCAACACAATATCTGTTGGCCCTTCTAGTTCTGACCAATGTAAACCTCCTGCATTATTCTAAGTATGCGATCATCTATTAGATCTATGTTGTCTAATAGTCTAAACCAATTACTGTCAACCGATCAATATTTCTAAATTCGAATTTAGAAATATTATTTCCTTATGTAATTAATTATGCTACTAGTGTGAGAATAGAATGTTTCAAAACTCGAGTTTAGAAAGAAAGCGCCGCCCATCAGACTTGAACTGACGACCGTCCGATTAACAGTCGGATGCTCTACCACGCTGAGCTAGGGCGGCAACACGTTTGTACCTTGAGAAAAGTGATTTAATCCTTGCGACTATACAATTTAGACCAAAGTTGTCAGTAGTTTAGTTAAATTTGGCAAAAAATTCTTTGATATCTTTTGAATGACTCTCAACTAGTTCGATTATCTCCAAGTGCTCATCTGCAGTAGGTTCTCTTTGATGAACCACTTGAAACGCACTTAGTGCTGAACCGACCATTTCTCCAACAAAGAAACCACACAAAAAGTCTCCAACTTTCTCACAATTCCAAACCTCTCCGACTCTTGGAGATGCTCCTGATTTTTTGTATAATTCCAAAGTCTGCGTGATTAAATCTGTTGTTTGTTTTGCAAACTCTGGGTCTAGGGTCATCAGAAAAACTTGAATTTACTTTTCTATGCCTTTTTTCTTCTCATAGACGTAGATACCGTCTAGGAAAACTCTGTGATCTTTGTTCTTTACTTTGGTTTTTAATTCAATGTTTGCAGCAGTTTGTGTAATGTCTGTCCAAACTTCTCCGGTGAGAATAATGTCTTCACCTTTTGGAATTACTTTGGTATTTCCCATGATGTGTGTGCTTCTTGGTGCTCTTTCACCTTGGAAGTTTTCAATTAGAATTTTTTGACCTTCTACTTTTACTGTAATTGGAAAGTGTGCAAAGACTACTTTCATCTTAATTGTATATCCTTCAATAAGACCTTCACAAATATTTCTGATAATTGATCTTGCAGTGTGCAAGATTGCATAGTCTCTTTTTTTCTCGCCAATTGTTTTGAGATTTACTTTACCATCTGCGATTTCGATATGTACTGGAATATTTCTAAAGTTTTTGTGTGTTTTACCTAGTGGACCTTCAAACAATAACATGTTTTTGTTTTGTGTGAC
>REGK01000011.1 GCA_003702545.1 Candidatus Nitrosopumilus sp. | reverse complement strand
AGAAAGGACAAGACATAGATTCTATTATTGATTAATTTTTTGTCTTTATACTTCTAATCAATTCTAAAATAAAATCTACATCTTCTGCATTTGGATTAATCTCCAAATATTTATTCAAATATTTCAAAGCACTGTCATAATTTAGGAGTCTCTCTTCTAGTATTCCCTTGTCTCTTATATCGTCTGGGGATTCTGGTTCGATTGCCAAGACCATGTTGACGCAACGAAGTGCTTTGTCATAAACAAAAGACTGGACGTACGAATTCTTCAAGTTACGAGTTAACCTAACTAGAATTTGTTCAGGTGTTATCTCATCTAAAAATTCTGGCTTGAATTCTATCTCTCCACCGTAATTCGTATCAAGAATTTCTTGCAAGTCATCAATGTCTAGCAATCTTCCGTCATAGAATGGGTCTAGTATCATTTCTTCGTTGTATTTTACAAGAATGTGACTTGGGAATCCAACAATTTTGAGATCTAGCCCAATGAACTTTGCAATTTCTGCATAAAGAATTGATATGGTAATTGGCAGTCCTGTTTTCTTGTCAATTACTTCGTTTAGAAAATTATTTTTTGGATTGTAATAGTCATCATCATCTCCGCTGTACCCCAAATTCTCAAAGAGATGCTCATTTAGCATTGAAATAAGATATGTTGGATTTTTCACATCGCTGACAGATTCTTTGAGTGACATTCCCATTTTGGTTATTTTTTCAATGTACTTTTCAATATCAAGATCTGGATATTCTAGAATCTGTGCAAATTTGAGACATTTTTCAACTAGGTTGAAATTTGGATTTTTTACAAATGAAAACCATTCGGCAACAAATGGATCAAACTCTTTTTCCAATTGTCACTGGCCCAACTTGCTAAGGTACAGTTGAGGATCCTTGAGTTCTCTGGTATTTGGGGGGATTTCTATGATTTTTTTGAAGGTATCTGAGCCTAGTTTTTCATATACTGCCTTTGTAAAGTCCTTGCCCATACTCTTTCTTACCTGGTATGATGAAAAGTCTGTGCCCATGAATGTGGTTAGATAATTCTGAAAGTCTTGATCATCTTTGAGAATGTTCTCAATTGCAAATCCTGCCATGCCCTCCATTGCAGTAAATGCTGCATGGTGGTGCTGTATTGGGGCAAGCCATCTCTTGTAAATGTCCAATAATTGTGGAATTGCCTCTCTGATCTTCGGATCCATCTCTACATGTGTGAATGTCATGACATCTGGACCAATCTGCTCAATTAAGAAATGATCAGGATTCAAAAAGAAAAACAAGTTTGCTCTTTTTGCAAATGGAAAATCATCTGGAACTGTTTGTAGTTGACAGTATTCGGCCAACATGTTAACTGTTTGAGTATCTAATTCTAGAATTATTCCTGCCAACTCTTCATTGATTTTGTTTACCTGCATTGCAGCTTCTTTGTTTATCTGGTGCAACTTTTCTTGAGTAGAGTGGATTAACTCTTCTAATACTGCCATCTTTATTCCACCTGTATATCCAGAGTTTACGTTCTCAAATCGCGATTCGTATGGCTCTCCCTGTTTATGTAAAATAATTTGCGGATAACGTGACAAGATGAATCTGTTCAAGTAAATTACTCCATCAAGATAATCTCCGTATGTTGTTGTAATCTTTGATATGTATTGGATTGCATAAGTAGAGTATACCAAATATTTAGCAGTATTTTGTTTCATCAAGTCTGCAATCTTTGGATTGTCTTCTTTTGCAACTGCATTAAATAACTCTCTGACAAACTCTTTTGATTCGTCATCTGCAAAGACTTTTTCTCCCTTGAGTCTCTTTAGTTCCTCTAACTCTGGAAATTTGAATTCTAAATTGTCTGGGACTTTGATTCCAAGAAAATCTTTGATCTTTTCTTTGAACTGAGGTACTATCTCATTAGTAATTTCTTCAATGTCTTTGAACTCTACCTTGCCTGAAAGATCTTCTTTGGCCTTGACTGCTAGGCTTGAAATCTCTTTTTCCTCATCAATTTCAACTGATAATTGACCAAAGAGTGCCTCTGCAAATTCCTCAAACTCTCCCATTTTCAAACTAAATCTTGAATTACTACATTTAACATTATCCTGCGTTTTACATCAAAGAAATATAGTTTGCAATAATTGATTTTTGATATGATCCACTCTAGTCTTGAATTTTTGAGATGTGTAAAATGTGGTTTAAAGCTTGAACTTGATGTCTTTGAATCTAGAAAAGAAATTGAAGAAGGAATTCTTCGATGCAAAAAATGTAGTTTAGAATTCCCAATCATACAAAAAATCCCCATTTTATGGGATGATTTCTCAAAGTATCTTTCTTCTAGAAGAATTCTTGGCGGTAAACTCTACAAGTTGTCTTCCTCTACCAAACTCAAGAGTTTTGTAAAAAAATCTCTTAATGCTAAAGATACTGACCGAAGTTATCTTGAAGAAAAATGGGCTAGAATATATCAAAATAGTAAAACCTCCAAATTCTATTCTACAATAAAGAAGAATCTAGACTCTATTCGTTCATCAAAACTTGTTTTAGAACATGGTTGCTCTATTGGAATAGTAACTAGTCATTTGGCAAATTCTTGTGATCAAGTATTTGGTGTAGACCGTTCGTTTTCTGCAATACAAATTGCAAAAAAACAATTCAAGCCTAACTTGGATTATTTTGTAGCTGATTCCTTAACACCTGTATTTGGAAAATTACAGTTTGATTTGGTTTTGGCTCTAAATGTATTGGAAATAATTGAACCAAAGGTTTTACTAAAATCAATTTCAAAACAAATCACAAATGGATACTTTGTCCTCTCTGATCCTTATGACTTTGATAGGGGACCTCGTTCTGTAAAAAACCCTTTAGATGAATCTAGTTTACGCACAAACTTGAAAAATTTGGGATTCCGAATTTCAAGTTCCACAAAAAATCCATCCTTTATACCCTGGAACCTAAAACTAAACTCTCGTGCAACTCTAAACTACAAAGTTGATCTAGTCATTTCAGAAAAGTCCTAAATCAAATCTTTCCATACACCAGTAAACTCATCACTAGGAACCACTGAGAAAATTTTGATCTTACCTAATGGATTTAGATACTGTCTCTTGTCATAGTAAGTAAATTCTCCTTCTTCTTCAGGAAAGAACGTGATTGTATCTTGTTGTCCTGGTTCTAGTAAATCTGTCTGGACGTTAAACCCATCAATGTATAATCTGTGATGTGTTGTTCCGTTGTTGATTACAGTTAGAACATATACAAATCCTGTTCGTGAGATTAACGTTGGGTTGTTTTCTCCTTTGACTCCTTTAACTGCCTTGATCTGTGGTTCACCATTAATCTCTTGGAATACTATTGTCTGTTCGACTTTTTCAGTCCAAAATATCTCAACATGTCTGACGTTTCCTTGTCCGATAAATCCAATCATTACTACAAGACCTATCATTCCTGCAACAAGTCCTGCAACAATCAAAACTTTGTCATTTTGTTTCAATCTATGATGTGATCTGATTTTTAGACTTAAAGGCATTATATCCAAAAACCACCATCAAAAATAACTAAAATTGTGTGCCGGGGGCGAGTTTCGAACTCGCGACCTCCAGATTATGAGTATTGCCTTAGTTGGAGAACCGCTAGAGTTTACCAAGTAACTGGCACTCTAACCAGGCTGAGCTACCCCGGCATAGTATAAGCCTGAAAATATGGGAAATTAAATGATTCTTTCAAAATTTTGTTGTTTTTTGACCTTGTTTTTTACCAAAAAATGCACTGCGTTGCACTGAGTACCCACACTTTAACTTCTTTTTTGAAATATTAGCCTCAATGCAAAAATCTTATCAAAAATTCACCCTTTTGACATCTATTTTTGTGATATCTTCAATTATGATATCTGCAAACGGATTTTCAAACATTGCATTTGCTGAGGATGAGAAAATCACTTATGAATATGATTTTGTTGCAGGAATACACAATGTAGCTACTTTTCATTTTAGAGATGGCATAGAAACTGTAAGCTTTCCCGTATTTTCAACCACGTCTGATATAGTATCTGATGGTGGAACCAGTTTTTCAATGGAAGGTGTAGTTGGTCATAACCCTCATCTTCATATGGCATTAGATGAAGCATACATACATAGACTATCAAAAATAGATGCTGGAAATCCGTATGATTACAATCATAGATATTTTGATGTTGATGTAAATGTCATGCAAGCAACTACTGTCTTAAAGTCATTTTCATACAAAAACTGTGAAATTAATTCGCATTCTGTAACAACTCAAACTGATGATTATGAGTCATACCATGCAGTAAAATCTGGATTTGCAATTGTTAATTCAATAGAGTTTAACTGTGGCGGCGTGTCAATTAACAACGAAGAAATTTCCCCAAGTGCACGTCCTGGAGAAAGAACTTTTACTGATTACGGTGCATTGCCTTTCAAACAAGCTAATGACTTGAGAACTTTTCTAACCTTTGATTTTGATAACGGTGCTGAAAAGATTGAATCTGTAATTTTCACGTCAACTGGAGGATTCGCCGAAGAAGATATTGGAACTCCAAGTTTTCAAATAATCACAGCAGTACTACCTCATCCACTAATTGATAATGCAATCATAAAGTCTCAAAAAGTTGGTGGTTTGGCTAGTAGTTATAATGACGACTTTGATGTAAATGTGGAATTTGTAATTCCTGAAAAGTCAAATGTAATTACAACAGTTCCTGCTAAAACAATACGTGCTCTTGAATATGATGATTGCATTGTAAGTGGATATGATATACTAACTTTGCAAGATAAAGAGGAAGGTTATACTGGAAAGCGTGGATTTGCAACTGCAGAAATTCTTGACGTAGAATGTTCTGGATTGATCCCTGTTAATCCAAACAATGACCCTGAACCTGTTACTGTTGGTTATAACATGGGTACTGGTCCTAGAGCAGTAGCTACATTTAGCTTTGATAGTGGAACTGAAGTTGTAGAATTCCCGGAATTCTATCAGGGAAACTTGATTACTCGAGCAAATCCTACATTTGAACTGGTGGGTGTGCCTGGAGTCACTCCGTTGTTATATGAAGTAGTTGACAATGCTAGAAAGACTGGTCCTCAAACAACCGGTGTCTCTTCACTTGATGAATTGTTTAGTGTAAGAATTGATTTGATGTATGGAGATATTCAGACCCGTGGGTATGATTATTCAAATTGTCATGTAACTGATTATCTTCTAAAAACAGAACATGATCTTGAAGAAAGTTTCTACAAGGGTTTTGCACTAACCAATGAATTCCACTTTGAATGCTTGGGATACACTCCAATCGATCCACATCTTGGTATGAATGACCCTGCAAAAGCAGAAACAGAGTCTTCAAAAGACTATCAAGCAAAACAACATTCCACTTGGGGACCTGGATTTGCATATGTGTCTAAAAATTAATTTTTTAATTATTTAATTTCATTCCACTTTGCATTTTCATTTTTGACCCAGAGGAATTTCTTTTGAAGTGCAGATGTGTATAGTTTCTCCCATTCTGCACCTACCTCATCAGTCCATGCCTTGAAAACACGTGGATCTATGTAATTTCTAAGTGAAGTTCCAATGTTGTAATCTCTGGTCTTCTCTGACAAATCCACTTGCAACTTTAATTTCTCAACTCTTTCTTTGTGTTTTTGTTTTTGTTTCTTGATTTGTTCATTTAGTGTTTTGATTCTCTTTACTTTGTTCTTCTTTTGCGTGTCTGTTTTTGGTTCAGTCGATTCTACTTTTTTGAGGGTTTGTTGTGTCTTCTCCCAAGCTTTTTCTTTTTCTCTTTTCTTTAGAGTGTCTTTCTTTTTTTGCAATGACTGCTCAAACGTCTTTGGAATTGTTCGTTTGTGGTTACACATAATGGCTGCTTCAAGATTTGCCAGTTTTGCGTGATACAGTTTCTCATTATCTGATTTTCCTTTAATGTTGTCATGTTCTTTTAGGTAGTTTTTGACAACCGTTGTTGCTTGGAATGTTCTGAAAACTTTGGCTGTTACACCTTTAACAATTCCAGAAAAGTACTTGTTCACATCCCTAGATGTAATGTTGTGGAAAATCTCCTCGCTTGATTTTTTCTTTTCAATTAATTTTTTGAGATTTTCTTGAAATTGTTTGTCATCTCCAACTGCCTTGATTGTCTCTTGCCATCTGACGCTATCTTTTCCTAAAAAGTCAAATTCTATCGTATCTGATGTGATTTTGATATGTTCTTTTCTTAGTGTGGTTGCACCTACAGTATCAGCTTCGTCTGGATCTTTTTCATCCCCGACTCTCATTGCAGTTCTGTAAATTAAGTAACATACAGTGGCGACATTCATCTTTTTAGAATCCTTCATATCCTTTACCATTGCTTTTTTAATTTTATCAATCTCTTTTTCGAGTTTGACTGCTTTTTCGTACTTTTCTTTATCTCTGCCTTGTTTAAGATCAGAACTGTCTGCAAGCCAAACGTATTTTCTTTTTTGTGTAAGAAAATCCATCCAACTTGCTAACCACATTGAATCGTTATCATGAATAATCTTGCCCCAATCACCCTTCATACTTTTTTTAGCTTCTTTATCCATGTTCAAAGTAACATCTTTGGAAGTAACACGTGGTTTCCATTTTCCACGTAATGGATGCTCTCCTCTACCAATGAAAATTCCTGGGGGTTCTGCCATGTAATTTCCAACTTCGACTTCTTTTCCATCCATTATTGCAATTCCATATTTTGCCTTGAGTTCTTCTCGAAGTTCTTTTCTTTTTGCAGCAATTGCCTTTTTCTCTTCTTTTGTCATCATCTCTTTGAGATCTTTTTCTTTGTCAACTAGTTTGTAAGCATCTGAAAAATCAATATCCTCATATGAAATTTTTTTAAATTTAGAATCTAGGGTCTTTGCAAAGTCTGCTGTAAAGTTTTTTTGAAAAACCTTGTCTTGAGCATATGGAGTGTCTTTCTTTTTTGCCCATTGGTATATCATCTCTTCTTGGTCTAAACTGAGGTCTACTTTTTCTCCCTTGATCTTTACCTTGATTCCCTGTGCCTCATATGCAGGAGGAAACAAGATTCCGTTGTGTTGTAGAGTTTTCCATTTCATTCTTTTTTCACCTTAAAATTGCGGACTTTGACAAAAACTGGGTTTTATGTGTATATCAAGTTAACGTACAACTAATGCTATCCTGGGAAGAGCTCTTTGCTCATGTATTTCTCAAATTCTAGGTCTGTTTTCATCTTTTTTGCCTCCATGAACATGGCAGCATCCGTTCCAACAACATATCTTGGAAGCATCTCATCATCATGAATTGCCTTGATTATCACTTCAGCTACTTGTGATGGAGCAGTTCCCATCTGAACCATCATCTTTAGTCCTGCCAAGATGTGGTCTGTCAATTCTTTGTATTTTGGATCTGCCTTTGAATCTGGAATCTTCATTGATTCAAAAAAGTTCGTCTTGATTACTCCTGGTTCGATTAATGTGGTCTTTATTCCAAACTGGCCCAACTCATATCTCAGACATTCTCCCAATCCTTCCAATGCAAACTTTGAGCTGATGTATGCTGGAGAACCAGGCAATCCCATTCTTCCTGCAACCGAACTAATGTTGATTATACTTCCTGAATTTTGGTTTCTCATAATTGGAGCAACCTCTTGAATAATCCTTACAACACTAAAAAAATTAGTTTCAAACTGTTTTCTAAAATCATCAACTGAAACATCTTCAGTACATCCAAACTGTCCGTATCCTGCGTTATTTACTAGTACATCCAATCTTCCAGCTGAATCCATTACTTTTTTTACTGCTGAAACAATTGACTCTTCTTTATCCACATCAAGCTCTATTACTTCAATTGGAAGGTTTTCTTTTTTTGCAGCATTTTCCAATTCGCCTGCTTTTGATGTATCTCTCATACTGGCAAATGTGTGGTATCCGTCTTTAGCAAGAGCCAATGCTGCTTCTAGCCCAATTCCTGAAGAACTTCCAGTTACAAGAGATACCTTTTGCATGCTGTCTCTAAATTTTTATCATATTTATCCTATTTTTATTATACAAGAGGTCTGTCTCCTTCTGTAGGATCTACTAGTTCTGTTTTCTCACCCTTGTTGATTCTCTCCAAAATCTCCAATGCTGAATACTTGTGAAGATACTCGTTGTTGTTTCCACATCTATATGAGAAAGTACACCGTGGACACCCTGACTCATTTTTGCATGGACATTCCTTTACAATGAACATACTTCTCTCAAGTGCTTGCTCAAATCTATCATAGAGTGCCTTGCTTGCACCGCTTCCTCCAATGGCACCATCATAGATGAAAATCAAGCCTGATGTACCCAGTGATATGCCTCCCAAATCCTGAGAGACTCCTCCAGTTATCATGTTGCTGCCCTCAATTACAACATGTTCTGTTGCATGGTATCCACTAGCTTCAGTATATTCTTCATCTTCAGACTCT
Source organism: Candidatus Nitrosopumilus sp. (assembly GCA_003702545.1). GTDB lineage: Archaea > Thermoproteota > Nitrososphaeria > Nitrososphaerales > Nitrosopumilaceae > Nitrosopumilus. Next base: position 22,146 of record REGK01000011.1, on the reverse strand, counting down.
CCCATTACTTTGAGTGGTCTAGGTGCATGAAAGACAATCCCCTTTGTTACAAAATCATATTCTAGTGGTGTATCAAGTAGAACCTTTTCTCCTTGTGTTACTTCTTGTCCAAGCTCAATGTTGACGTATCCATACACCTTTTTCTCAATGTGAAGTTTACAAAAAGCAACCTCCACACCATTTGCAACTCTTCTCTCAAAGACTGTTTCAATTGTTGGCCATTCTTCAGTGAGTGCCTTTGTGTAGTATGGATAGTCTCTTGGAATTTTTTCAATCTTTGCATAGTTTTTTTCTGGATAGTCAAACTCTTTTACTTTGTAACGGATTCCTGCAAGAAAGTAAATTGCATCCTTGTGCAATTCCTCCAACGCAATTGGTAGTATTCTGTCTCCCACCTTTTTGCCATTTAGAAAAATGTCAATTGATTGGCCTATTCCTCTTATGCTGTATTCGTTTAGTAATGCATTGATTTTATCAAAATTTGGAATTATTCTATTGTTGAACTCTTTAAGGTTCTCTTTGATGATGTGGTGTTCAATTACTTCTTGGTGTTCTTTGAGCTCATGTTTTGATATTGGTCTGTCACATGCCATCGCCAGTACCTGGAACTCTTCAACAAATGGATTCTTGGGATCGATGTATGTTTTTTCAGTATCCTCAAAATAGTCATCAGGATGATTCTTGTAATATTGTGATATTGGGTCATTTCCTAACGCCAAAAATGCATAGCCTCTCTGACCCTTTCTTGCAGCCCTTCCAATTCTTTGGATTAGTCGATTAACTGGTATGGTTGATGAGATGACACAGTCTACATTGCCCACATCTATGCCTAATTCGAGCGTGGGAGTGCATGAAATAGCATCAAGTAAATCGTCTTTGAACTGCTTTTCAACAAATGTACGATAGTTTGCCATCAATCCTGCTCTGTGAACTTTGATGTTGACCTTTTGCTTTTTTGCCTGAATTGCCAAAAGTTCAGAGTTTAGATGAGAGTTGTTAAAGACCATTGTCTTGTGATTTTTTTCAGTTAGTCTCTTTGTTAGGTCTACCATCAAGGCCCTTTGAGTTCGAAGTGATGGAAAAAGCATTGCAAAGTCTGTCTGACCTTTCTTTCCTGATCCTTGAATTTTTTGCATCTTCTCTCCAAATAGTTTTTCACAAAACTCTTTTGCATCTTCAAGTGTAGCTGATGCTGCAACAAACTGCAGCTTGTTTGTACAGATTCTTTTGAGCCTCTTTATGATATAGTGCACATTAGAACCAAAAATTCCTGAATAGACATGTGCTTCATCTGTAACTAGAACTCTTGTTGATGTCAGTAGTGATGAGAACTTTGTTTGATGCCACATGTGATAGTGTAATACATCAAAGTTTGTTACAAGAATCTGTGGAGGGTTGTCAATAATCTCTCTTCTGTCATTTTGTTTTGTGTCTCCGTCAAAGACCTCCACTCTAACTCCTATCTTTTCTGCAAACTTTTTGATTTTGGGGAATTGGTCTCGTGCAAGTGCCTTTGTTGGATAGACAAAGATTGCAAATACGCTACCTTCACTGGAATCTTTTTTTATTCTCTGAATTACTGGAATCAAAAATGCTTCTGTTTTTCCTGAAGCAGTTGGAGCTTCAATCACTACGTTTTCTCCGTATGCAATTTCACCTATTGCATCTTCTTGGAATTTGTAAAATTGTTCAATTCCCAATTCCTTGAGATGCTCTGTAATTGATTCATCCAACCCCAAATCTTCAACATTGCAGCCCATTTTAGGCTCAGGATTGCTCAAAACCTTGTATTGTGAAACATAGTCTTTTTTTGAATATAGAATCTCTTCAGTTATTTTGTCTGGCTTGTTTTTGCCAATCATATCTTTGATTTCAACTTCTGCCCTGATGATTCCCTCATCTTTGAGGCCTTCAGAAAGCCCCTTCTCTGTGACTAGTCCCTTGTCATATCTTGATAGAAATTCCAAGAATACCTCATCTACATTCTTTGAGAACTCTAGCAGATCTTCGATTCCACAACCACTACATGATACGTGCATTTTTTTGTTGAATGTCTTTTGAATCTCAATTCTAGACTTGCATTTTGGACATGATAATTTCAATATCTATTTGGTAAGAAACGATTAGTGATTTATTGTTACTTCATAGGATTTACCCATGACATTATTATGCTAGGAACTGGTCTTGAATTTAAAAATGAAAAAAATCGAGATTAACAAAATTTACAACCAAAACTGTATTGATGGAATGAGTAACATTCCTAAAAACAAGATTGACTTGGTTATTACCGATCCTCCTTTTGCCATAAATTTTAAGGCAAAAAAAGCAAATTACAACAGAACCTCATCTCATGTGCTATCTGGATACAATGAAATCAGACCCGAGGACTATTACGACTTTACACATTCGTGGATGAGTGAGGCCTATAGAATTCTAAAGGACTCTGGAAGCATGTATGTATTTTCAGGTTGGAATAATCTTAAAGATATTCTACGAGCCCTAGATGATGTTGGCTTTGTCACCATCAATCACATAATCTGGAAGTATCAGTTTGGTGTAGTCACAAAAAAGAAGTTTGTCACATCTCACTATCACTGTCTCTATGTCTGCAAAGATGACAAAAAACGAAAGTTCTTTCCGTTTTCTAGGTTCAAAAAAGAGGACAAAACAAAGGATGGCCGTAGCCTCCACTACAAAGACAAAGAAGACGTGTGGGATATCAAACGAGAATACTGGACTGGAGATGAAAAAACCCCTACCAAACTTCCCTCTGAATTGATTCAAAAGATCTTGGAATACTCTAGTGAGAAAAAAGACATTGTACTTGATCCATTCCTTGGCTCAGGGCAAGTTGCAGTAGTTAGCAAATCTCTTGGAAGACGATACCTTGGATTTGAGATTGTTCCAGACTATTACAAATTTGCAAAAAAGCGGCTTGACAAGGATTTGTATCGGATTAAAAAATCAAAATAATCATTGATTATTCTCTGGCTCGTCTATCTTCTTTTGACCAACCTTGTCTGCAATAATTTTTCGCAATTGATCATCTGTTTTTCCTTCGACTTTGACTCCCATTGATTTTGCAATTACTTCTAGTTTCTGTCTCTCTGATTCAACTGGTCCTGAAATCTTTGGAGCTTCTTCTGTCACTTCTTTCATGCTCTCTTGAATATCGTTTTTTGCTTTGTTGTATTCATTGACTGCCTTTCCAAGTTTCTTTGCAGCACCTGGGAGTTTTCCTGTCCCTAAAATCAAAACTAGTGCAACAAAAATTATGATTATCCATTCACTACCTGCTACATTTAGTGAATAATCTATCATGAACTCAAATGGTATAATTTGAAATTAAACGTAATGTTTGAAATTATGCCTAGAACTTTGATACATGAATATCACAAATGAGAAGTAGTTATTGAATTTAAATAAATTCAAAATTGATGAACTTTATGAAGAAAGTAGAAGCAATAGTTAACGAATCTGCACAAGATGCAGTTATTGGTGCAATGAGAAACGTCGGTATTAGTGGTGTAACTGTTAGTAAAGTTCAAGGTCAGGGCGCACAAGATCCTCCTTTGGTTGGTGACTTTTTTAGTAGAGTACTGATTGTGTGTGTGGTAGATGATCCTAAGATAGATGAAATCCTTGACGCAATTGCTGGTGCTGCTTGTACTGGTACTAAAGGGGATGGCAAAGTCTATGTTTCAGATATTTGCGATGCTCTTGATATCTGCACTAAAAAACGCGGAACAATGGATATCTAATAGAGTGCTCTTTTTGGTTCTAATTTCTTTCTAGAAATTATTGCTAATAGTGCTACTCCAATACCTATTGTACAAAATATTAGATACGGTGTGTTGTCTCCAAGAGACTGTGTTATTGGACCTCCAATAGTTGGACCTATTGCCCAACCCATTCCGAATACCGTTTCATATGCTCCAATGATTTTGCCTGAGATTCCTTTATTGGTCTTGCTTAGAATAATCTCTAATGTTAGTGGGAAGAATATGCTAAACCCGAACCCCATTAGAACTAGTGCTATTGCAAATGTGATGATAGAGTCTGCTACGACTGATATCGCAAGTCCAGCTGAGACTGCAAAGACTGCTGCAATTAGTGTTTGACTTGTTTTTCGTGCAAATTTTCCTGCCAATGCAAGCGATACTACCCTTGAAATTCCAAAAACAAAAAACAACAACAGGATGTCTGTGTCTGTCATTCCGTTGTCATTTAGAAACGCCGGATAGATTGTCAGAATTATTCCAAAAGAAGACGTACAGAAAAGAAGCAAGATTATGACTTCGGGGAATTTCTTCATCTCTTTGATTGATGAAAATGAGAAATGCTCGTGATGGTTTCTAACGCTCTTTTTTGAGACTAGAATTGATGTAATCAAGGCTGTTGCCAAGATGAATGCAGTAATCTGGAATAGTATTCGGTATGTTGTGTCAAGACCCTCCAAAAATACAGTACCAAGTAGTGGTCCTACCATGAATCCAATTACAAAGAACATTGTAAACCACGAGATGTTCTTTACTCTGTTTTGCTCCGTGCTTTCATTTGATATGATTGATTCACATGGTGGCCAGAAAAATGCATGAGCCACACCTGTCATAATTCTAAATCCCATTACTTCTGGAACTGATTGTGCGACAGATAGAAGGTAAATTGATGCAGAATTAATTGCAGTTCCCAGAGCTAACAAGTATCCGTTGTTGAATCTGTCAAGAAGAATTCCAACAAACAATGGAATGAACATGTAGGGGATGAAATTAGCTAGTCCGATTAATCCAAGTTCAGAATATGTTGCTCCTATGACATTTTTTGCAAAGACTGGAAGTATTGGTCCGTGTAGTCCGTAAGAAATTCCAATAATTAGACCTGTAATGTTTACTAGAATCAGAACTTTGTTCATTTGTATGCAGCAACCATGATTGCTCCACCCATAAGGTCTTTCTCAAACTCTACTTTGGAGAATTTCTCTAACAGTAAGCCCTCAAGCTTTTTGTTTTGTGGCCATCGTTTGAAAGTTCCATAAAGTGTTCCAAACTTTAATCCAAGTTTTCCTCCTGCACTAAATGCTAGAATTGGCAAAATACATCTGAGATAAAATGCAACACCTGCCCTGATGAATCCGTTATCTGGTTTTCCCAAATCTACAATCACAAATCGTCCATCTTTTTTCAAAACTCTGTGAATCTCTGATATTGCAACTCTCAAGTTTATTGCGTCTCTAAGTGAATAACCGCACAATACTGCATCAAACTCTTCATCTCTAAACGGAATGTGCTCAAAAACACCATTTGCCATATCTGGTGTCTTTTCAAAATGAGTCCCAGTGTTCTTTAGCATTGGAACTAGAGGGTCATATAGGGTCACAGAAATTTTTCCATCAGTTAGTTTTAGTGCAGTTTTTGACATGTTGCCAAAGCCTGAACCCGCATCAAGTATCTTGTTTCCTGCAAGAACTCTGTTTGAAATTCCACGATTACGATGCTCTACATCTTTTCCTAGTGATATGATAGAGTTTACCTTGTCATAAACTGGAATGATTTCTCGAAGTACTTCGATTACTTCGGCCCAATAACTACTTCCTAAACCCATTATCTATCGTCTCATACACTAAAATGAATATCTTTCAAACCAGAAATTCTAAGGAACAAACTTTGATGCGTTTTGAGAATATTTTTCCAAGTCTGCTTCCGATACTTTTTCAAAGATTTTAGATTCAGTTGAAACCTTTGCCATCTTGATGTCTTTGATTCCTCCTTTCTCTTCTGCCTTTAGATTAATTGCTGCAATTGCTAATGCAGCTGCATCTTCTAGACTCATGTCTTCTTTGTAATTTTTCTCCAAGAATGCATTTACGTCATCTGAACCTGCTCCAATTGCAATTGCTGCAAATTGAACATATGTTCCACTTGGGTCCGTTACATAGATTGATTCTCCTTTTTGATCAACACCTGCAATAATCATTGAAACGCCATTTGGACGAACTCCGCCATACTGAGTAAATTGATGAGCTTGGTCTGCTAGATGTTTTGCAACTGTAGCTACCTCTACTGATTCATCATAGGTCATTCTGTTTCCCTGTGAGAAGAATCTTGCACTATCGACTTGAACACGTGCATCTGGAATGTATCCTGCTGCTGCAACACCAATGTGATAATCTACTTGGAAAATTTTCTGTGTAACATCAGTACTTTGTAATGTTCGAGGTTTTTCCTCAACTGCCATGATGACTCCTTGTTTGCTGGCAACACCAATTGCTAAAGTTCCTCTTTTTACAGTCTCAATAGCATATTCGACTTGGTAAATTCTGCCGTCTGGAGAATACATTGTAGGGGTCATATCATAACCCTTTGATGCCATCATATCATCACGAGTTCATTCTCAGTCAATTTAAGGGTAATTGTCGAGGCTGAACATGCAAAAGATCTGAAAATACGGTTTTAAGTAAAGCAAGCAAGAGTCTTGACAAACCTTACAACACCATAAAATCTCTCAAGAACTTGATTACAATCCGTCCCACATCACATGGATGTACTTGAGAAAAGTAACATGTCTCAAAAATTGGTGAAAAATACGGTTCAATCCTCTACTCATCAAACTTTCTTGAAATGAATATCTCTGGACTTGATGATGTAGCTGATAAACTGGATAGAAAGATGAATCACAAAATTTACATCTAATTCACATATTGTAAAACACGATCACAAATTTTTAACCAAACTTATATAATTGGAATATTCTTAGATCGTTCATCTTGGTAAAGTCTGACCCATTTGCAAATGCAACAAAACAGGTCAATGACGCATGTGATATTCTTGGCATCAAAGATAAAGAACTAAGAGATTATTTGGCAATTCCAAACAAAGTTTTGAGAGTAAAGATTCCAGTAAAGATGGATAACGGAAAGATTAGAGTTTTCATAGGTTTTAGAAGTCAACACAATAACGATAGAGGTCCTTACAAAGGCGGTATCAGATACTTCAACCCAGAAGGTGGAGTTGAATACATGGAACGCGAAGTGATGGCACTCTCATCATGGATGACTTGGAAATGTGCTATTGTTGATGTCCCACTAGGTGGCGGTAAAGGTGCAATCTATGTTAATCCAAAAACTGAAAAACTAAGTGAAGGCGAACTTGAAAGACTAACTCGAGGATTTGCTTACAAGATTTCTGAAATTATCGGTCCAGAAAAAGACATCCCAGCTCCTGATGTTTACACTACAGGAAAAGAGATGACACAAATCATGGACACATTTAGCAAGCTAAATGACAACAAATACTCTCCAGGTGTAATTACTGGTAAACCAATCTCTATGGGTGGTTCTCTTGCAAGAAACGTTGCAACTGGTTTGGGAACTGCATATACAGTTAGAGAAGCCGCCAAGACATTGAAAATTAATCTTAAAGGAGCCAAAGTTGTCTTACAAGGATTTGGTAATGCATCAACATTTGCAGGTGAATACTTGGAGAAGATGGGTGCAAAAATTATTGCAGTTAGTGACTCTAAAGGTTCTATCTCAATTCCAAAAGGTGCCAAAGTCAGTAAAATCTTAGAACACAAACAAAAGAAAGGCAGCGTCCTTGGATTCCCTGGTAGCAAAAAAATCTCTACTGAAGAATTACTTACCATGAAATGTGATGTCCTAGTTCCAGGAGCACTCGAAAATCAAATTACTGCTAAAATTGCTAAAAATCTACAATGCAAAATTATTGCCGAAGCTGCAAATGGTCCAACATTACCTGAAGCAGACCCAGTAATTGAACAAAAGAAGATTCTAGTTATTCCTGATATTTTGGCCAACTCTGGTGGTGTATGTATCTCATACTTGGAGTGGGTTCAAAACAACATGGGTTACTATTGGACCTTTGATGAGGTTGCAAACAAGATGGAGAAAAATATCACTAAAGGATTCAAAGATGCTTATGCATTATCCAAGAAACACAAAATCGATATGAGAAAAGCAACCATGGTTTTGGCAGTAGAGAGAGTTCTTGATGCCTTTAACACAAAAGGTATCTGGCCTTAGGCAAAGTAAGACTCGTAACAAACTAGTTGTTCAATAAACATTATCTTTCCTTTTGTAATTTTTCGTAGTTTCTTTTTGTATGAAAGATCTACCTTGGTTCTCCGCTGCAACAGCTGAATTGTCTTTCCTGTAAGATAACGCCCCTTTTTGTCCCTATCAAACAAGAGAATAATTTTTTTGTATTTGGCAACAGAATCTGCAAAATTATTAATTCCGCCAAACTTGTGAAACTCTAAAATTTTTCCTTGGTATCCCAACTTTCTTAATGCATTGAAATCTCTTTTCCCTTCAACTACTACAACTCCGTTTCCAGAATTTAGTTGAAAAACAAATTTTTGCAATTCTGAAATCTCTTGTTCTGTAACAAACACATCTCTAAATCCATTTTAACATATTAAGCACTTTTGTATATGGAAAACATGTCTGATGTATTACTTGTACAAAACACAAGAATTGAAGGCTCTGGATATCTTGGTGATTTACTAAAAGAAGATGGGTTTGATATTACATCCGTAAATGCAAAACACGAGAAACTTCCAGACAAAGATTTCTCTCTTGTTGTAATTTTGGGAGCTCCTGAAAGTGCAAATGATGATTTGCCCTATCTCCGAGAAGAACAACAACTAATCAAAAATTCCGTTGAAAAGAATATTCCTGTATTGGGAATATGTTTGGGTTCTCAACTAATCGCAAAAACTTTTGGCAGTAAAGTTTTCCCTGGGCCAAAAAAAGAGATTGGATTCTATAACGATTTGAAAATTTCTGATAATTCTGGGCTCTTTTCAGGATTCAAAAATCCCTTTACTGTATTTCATTGGCATGGTGATACCTTTGATTTGCCTGAAGGTGCTATCTCTCTAGCCTCATCTGAGCACTATCAGAATCAAGCATTTCGATACAAAAGTGCAGTTGGACTGCAATTCCATTTAGAAGTAAATGAGGAGATGGTGAATCTGTGGCTTGATAACACTGAAGAAAAACTGGAAAAAATCCCTTACATCGATCCAAAAAAAATCCGTTCTGATATTGATGGAAATATTTCAACGGTAAAATCGAATATGAAGAATTTTTACAATAATTTCAAATCAGAATTTCAGCTTTGACCAAAGTTTAATATATTGAGTTTTGACTTTACCGATCGAAAGATGGCTGCAGTTAAGAAAATTTTTGATGAAATTATTGAAACTGATCACAAAGTCATCACTGAAGAATCATCAAAATCTATTCTCAAAACTTATGGCGTTAAAGTACCACCTTATGCATTAGTAACTTCTGCTGAAGAAGCAGCAAAACAAGCAAAGAAGATTGGATTTCCACTTGTAATGAAAGTGGTATCTCCACAAATCTTACACAAGACTGATGTTGGTGGAGTTAAAGTTGGTTTAGACAATGTCGCTGATGTAAAAAAGACATTCACTGACATGTATGGCAGACTCTCAAAGAAAAAGGGAGTTAACGTTAAAGGAATTCTTTTGGAAAAAATGGTTCCAAAAGGTGTTGAACTTATTGTAGGAATTCAGAACGACTCCCAATTTGGTCCAATCATTATGGTTGGAATGGGAGGTATCATGACCGAAGTTATGAAAGATGTTGCATTTAGAATGCTACCAATTACAACTTCTGATGCAAAATCAATGCTCAATGAACTAAAAGGTGCTCAACTCCTCAAAGGCTTCCGAGGAAGTGAAGCAATTGATACTAACATGGTCGCAAAAATGTTAGTAAATATTGGAAAATTAGGCGTAGAAAATGCTGATTACATTAACAGCATTGACTTTAACCCAGTAATCGTATATCCAAAATCTCACTATGTTGTTGATGCAAAGATTATCTTAAACAAAGAGAAAAAGCAAAACTCCATCTCAAAAGCAAAACCAAACATCACAGACATGGAGACATTCTTTACTCCAAAATCTGTTGCACTAGTAGGAGCTTCTGCTAGTCCTGGAAAGATTGGTAACTCTATCTTAGATAGTTTAGTAAATTATGATTTCAAAGGTAAAGTATACCCAATTAATCCAAAGGCTGATGAAATCTTTGGTCAGAAATGTTATCCATCTGTTGCAGACATCCCAGGTGATGTTGATCTAGTAGTAGTCTCTGTTGATTTGTCTATGACTCCTCCAGTATTGGAAGATTGTGCAAAGAAAGGTGTTCACAGTGTTGTGATTGTATCTGGTGGAGGAAAAGAACTTGGTGGTGAAAGAGCAGCATATGAAGCTGAAGTTGCAAGACTATCCAAGAAACACAAAATCAGAATTATTGGTCCTAACTGTATTGGAATGTTCAATGCAGATAATCGTCTTGATTGTGCATTCCAAGGACAAGAAAGAATGCTCCGTTCAAAACTTGGCCCTGTTGCATTCTTCTCACAAAGTGGAACAATGGGAATCAGTATGTTGGAAAGTGCTGATGTATTTGGACTATCAAAGATGATTAGCTTTGGTAACCGTTCTGATGTTGATGAAGCAGACATGATCTGGTATGCTGCAAATGATCCTCAAACTAAAGTAATTGGATTGTATGTTGAAGGATTTGGTGATGGTAGAAAATTCATCAATGTTGCTAAACGTGTAATGAAAGAGAAAAACAAACCAATTGTCATTTGGAAGAGTGGAAGAACTGCCGCTGGTGCAAAACAAGCAGCATCCCATACAGGCTCCCTTGGTGGCTCTAATGCAATCATTATGGGTGCATTCAAACAGGCAGGAATTATCTCAGTTGAAAGTTATCAGGAATTAGCAGGAGTTCTAAAGGCTCTAGCATGGCAACCATCTGCCAAAGGCAACAAGGTTGCAATGACAAGTAACGGTGCAGGTCCAATGATTGGCGGAATTGATCAATTAGAAAAATACGGTTTGACCATTGGAAAATTATCTTCACAAAATGTCAAAAAGATGAAAGCACATTTCCCACCTGCAGTCCCAATTCACAACGGTAACCCAGCTGATGTTGGTGGTGGTGCAACTGCTGAAGATTATAGATTTGTTATTCAACAATTCATGGATGAGAAAAATATTGACATTGCAATGCCTTGGTTTGTATTCCAAGACGATCCGTTAGAAGAAACAATTGTTGAACATTTGGCTGACTTCCAAAAGAAGAGCAAGAAACCACTTCTCTGTGGAGGTAACGGCGGTCCATACACTGAGAAGATGATTAAATTAATTGAGAAACATAATGTTCCAGTTTACCAAGACCTCAGAACTTGGGTTGCAGCAGCATCTGCTCTCCATCAATGGGGAAAAATTTCTAAAAAATAGATAACATTTAAGTCTCGCATGACTTGAGAAATTTTCATGTCACTAGTTACCACATCTACTTCTGATGGCATTTGTACTGTCAAGATCAACAGACCTGACAAACTCAATGCTATGAATACTGATGTTGCAAAAGAACTAATCAAAACTTTTGAAGAACTAAACCACAATGATGATGTCAAAGTTATCATTTTGACTGGTGAAGGTGAAAAAGCATTTTCTGCTGGTGCCGACATTGAATACATGTCAAAAATCTCTGCAGATGAATCAGTAGAATATGCAAAGACTGGTCAACTCGTTACTGCAACAGTTGAATTAGTAAAACAACCAACAATTGCAGCCGTTAATGGTTTTGCTTTAGGTGGAGGTTGTGAACTTGCAATGTCTTGTGATATTAGAATAGCAGCAGATACTGCTAGACTAGGTCAACCAGAAGTAACAATTGGTGTCCCTCCAGGATGGGGTGGAACACAAAGATTGATGAGAATTGTGGGAATAGCAAAGGCAAAAGAACTTGTTTACACAGGTAAAATGATCAAAGCAGATGAAGCAAAAGAGATTGGTCTTGTAAACCATGTAGTACCTCTTGCATCATTACATGAAGAAGCTTTGAAAATGGCACAACAAATTGCTGCAAACTCTACAATGGGCGTCCAAATGTCCAAAGTCGCAATCAACAAGGGAAGAAATGCAGACCTTGACACTGGTCTTGGACTGGAAATCCTTGCTTGGAGAAACTGCTTTACACATCCAGACCGTCAAGAGAGAATGACTGCATTTGTTAACAAGTCAAAGAAATAGCTATTTCCAATTTCCTTATTTTATTATTTTTTGATTCTAGTATACTGTAACTAATCCAACTCTCCAAGGATGAAATGAGCAATAATACTTGTAAACACCTTCTTCCTCAAACGTGTGCTCAAATCTGTCTCCTGTGTTTAGTGGTGGACTGTTAAACAACTGTATTACCTTTCCATCCTGGTTTATACTCTGGATGTTATGTGGCACAGAGTCGTCATTTACCCAAGTCACTGTACTTCCAACTGGGATTTCCATATTCAATGGCGAATAAAACCCTGCACCTGTGACATCATAGTTTCCATTTGGAATCACTACTTGTGCATCAACTGCTTGTGGAACTGGTTCTGCTATACTATCAATTACAATGACTTTGTTTTCGACCAAGAATTTTATCATATTGAGAAATTCTCCTTCAGAGACAATTCCTTCACCATACCATAATGCTGTATTTTTTACCCATTCTGGCACTGCTTGGGCACTTGCCACATTAACTGAAAGCAAAACTATTGAAACTGCAAAAACTGTAACAAGAACTGCCATGGTCTTTGAGCTTCTTTTCATAACATCTTATGGTACTTCTGGAATTTATAAGATGTGAGTGCACTGCAATGCAGTGTATACTAATATGTTATAATGTGATTCTCATACATTATCTTCATGCAAGAATTAGTCCAAAGAAGAAAAATAATGGATGATGAAAGAAAGCAAATTATTTTAGAAGTCTTGGCAGACAAATATTGCAAACACATCCTCCATGATACACTAGAAAAACCAAAATCTGCAATGGAGTTGTCTAGTGATAAAAAAATCCCTATCAGTACAGTGTACCGAAGATTACAAACACTATATGATGCAAAATTACTTGCAATCTCCGGTTCAATAAACGAGGATGGAAAAAAGTACTTCCTTTACAAGAGTAAGGTAAAATCCATATCTCTCAAATGTAATTTGGAAGAAACTGAAATCGAAATTGTGCCTAACTCGTCTAGTGCGAGTTAAATATTATTTTATAATTGAGGGGCCTAAGATATGCTGAAGGAGAAAATGGGTGCAGGTCGTAAGGTCCACAATCAAAAGAAGGAAACTACCCGTAGTATTACCTATAGACTTCCTGAAAAACTAGTCAATGAACTTGAAACTGAAGCTACAATGAAAAGCATATCTCAAAATGTGCTTGTAAAACAAATTCTAGAAAAATATGTCCAGTGGGATAGGTTTTCAAATAAAATTGGAATGATTCCTGTTCCAAAAGCTATCGTAGAATCTTTGGGTAGTGAACTAGATGGCCGAGACATTGATGAAATTATCACACTAATTTTCCCAATGATAAAGGACACTGTTTTGTTTATCAAAGGTGGATATGATTTGAAACGATGTATTGAAACTTTGGAAGATTACATGAGAGCATCTGGAATGAACTCTGATCATAGAATTGAAGGTGACATACACATATTTTTGATTCAACATGAATTGGGAATGAAGTGGTCTGTATTTACAGAGCAACTGTTGACTCAGGTCTTTCGTAGTTTCATGCCAGAAAAAGAACTAAAATTCCAGACAACTGATTCAACTGTAATTCTTAATATTCAATTGGGTTCTGATTTTAATGAACATGATTATCATGATTGAAATTCATTAAATCCTTTGAAATATCTCATGAGATAATATTTTACATGAGTTCTAACAGTGTTCATCAGAAAACTCTTGTCAAAGAAATTATGAGCAACTCTTTTGTTTCTGTAGATTCATCTGTTTCTGCAACCGATGCTGCAAAAATGATGGAAGATTCTGGTGTTGGCGCAATTGTAGTTTTAGAAAATGGGACTCCACTTGGAATTGTAACTGATAGGGATTTTGCAATAAAAATTGCTGCCCATTCTTATCCTCTTGATACTCCGATTAGGAGAATGATGTCGTCTCCTCTAATTTCCATTGATCCTAATTCTGATCTTTTAACTGCTTCAGATTTAATGTCTAGCAGAAATGTAAGAAAATTGCCAGTAATTGATGATGACCAAATTGTTGGGATTATCTTGTCTGGTGATCTAGTCAAATATTTTGCTAGTCTTTAAAATTCCATCAAAAATGCCCCATTTCTTGGATTACTAGTGTGCAGGGTTGGAAAAGGTTATTATATTTTGAGCCGACTTTTTTGTTCATTATGGCAACTGAACAAACACAAAAGATGATCACAGTTACTTCAAAAGCAGCTGAGAAAATCAAAGAGTTCATGAAAGAAGAGGCAGAATCTCCTGAATACCTTAGAGTATATGTTCAGGGTGGAGGCTGTTCTGGTTTGTCTTACGGAATGGGCTTTGAAAAAGCACCAGAAGAAGATGACCTCGTCATGGAAGAAAATGGTGTAAAACTTTTAGTTGACAGTTACAGCGTTGATCACTTGCAAGGTGCAAACGTTGACTATATTGAAAGCCTAATGGGCTCTGGATTTAAGATTAACAATCCAAATGTTACAAAATCCTGTTCATGTGGCCATTCATTTAGTACTGAATAAACACACCACTCATTTTTCATTTTTATCCAAGCCTAGCGTTTGCAATGCACGTAGATTTTTTGTAATTTTTTAAATTTTTAGTGCAAATTTTTGCGAAACCCACTTATATCCAATACAGAGACTCAAATCATGATAATTAAGGAGATGAATAATTTATGCCTCAATCAGGAATTGTCAAATATCATGTTAAGCTTTCCTATGAAGTTGATGGGCTCGTTGAAAGAGCAGATATAATCGGAGCAATCTTTGGCCAAACAGAAGGACTGTTAGGCCCGGAGATGAATCTGAATGAACTGCAACGAGTCTCAAAAGTAGGTCGCATCGAAGTCAGCGCAAAAAATACTGCAAACACCACTTCTGGTGATGCATTAATTCCAATGAGTACTGACATTGATACTTGTGCATTAATTGCCGCAGGAATTGAAAGCATTGACAAAGTTGGTCCCTTTGATTGTAAATTTACCCTAGAAGCAATTGATGATGTACGTGCTGCAAAGAAAGATGATATTGTAAAACGTGCAAAAGAAATCAAGCAAAAATGGGCAACTAAAACTGTCAGCGAAGGAGAAAGTATGCTAAATGATGTGCACCAAGGTGATTCTAAAAAACTAACAACCTATGGACCATCCAAACTTACATGCAGTTCTGGTCTAACTGATTCAAACTGGGTAATTCTAGTTGAAGGACGAGCTGATGTAATCAATCTTCTCAGAGCTGGATATGATAATGCCCTTGCAATTGAAGGTGCAAAAATTGACGAGTCTATCAAAGAGTTATGTAATTCTAAAGAAACTGTTGTTGCATTCTTAGATGGTGATAGAGCAGGCGGTTTTATTCTCAAAGAACTAAAATCAGTTGTTCCAATTGATTACGAACTAAGAGCAGACAACGATGTTGAAGTTGAAGAATTAACTCCACAAAGAATCGATGAGATTCTTAGTCCTGTAGCTGAAGAAATCAAAGGTGGAAAACCAGCACCTCAACTCAAAAGTGAAGATGATAAACCACTTGCCGAGATGGCAGCAAAAGTTTTCCCAACTCTAAATGAAACTCTTGAAGCAGTTGCATTGGATGGTGATAACAATGAAATCTTTAAGGTTCCAATCAGCGAAGTTGTTAGCAAACTATCAACACAATCTGGAATCAAGTATCTTCTACTAGATGGAATCATCACTCAGAGACTTTTAGAGGGTGCCAAAAACGCAGGAATTGAATGTGTAGTTGGCCACAGAGTAGCAAAACTATCTAACTCTGATGGAATGACTCTCAAAACATTCGGTGACCTGGGCGTAGCATAGGATCTTAGATGCCTGAACTAAAAATTCAGCACATCCTAACTTTATCTTATCTTCTCTCAAAGGGCGCTAAACACAACTATGTTTCCGTAACGACTACTTCTTTGGGAAAGAACATCAAAAAGTCACAGCAAGCAGCATCAAAACATCTACTGGAATTAGAGCAAAACCAATTCATTGACAGAATAATGGCTGGACGAAATGTTTCCGTAAAGATTACTTCAAAAGGGTTCTCTGAGATGGTAAAACTATCTACAACTCTCCAAAAGAGCTTGAACTCTTTTCCCTCTCATGTTGAGCTAAAAGGAACTCTTGTATCTGGAATGGGCGAAGGGGCATATTACATGGGACTAAAAGGATACACAAAGCAATTTAAATCAAAAATTGGCTATGTTCCATTTCCTGGAACTCTTAATGTTCGATTAGATCAAAAAATCCACCAAGAAGCAGTCAAACAATTTGAGACTCTGGATGGAATCAAAATTAAGAGCTTTTCAGATGGGAAGAGAACTTATGGTTGGGTCAAATGCTTTCCAGCAAAAATAAACAATTCAATAAATTGTGATATGATTTTGCTTGAACGTACTCATCATGACAACTCTGTTGTTGAACTGATTTCTAAAGCAGGTATCAGAAAATCTGGAAAACTCAAAGACGGTTCCAAAATAACAATCAAGATACCAATCTCATCTTAGCAAAAAATTGATTAACAGTAAATTTACTAGAAATACTGTTTGATTAAACAAATTACCGTAGCAATTATCACCCCAACTCACGACAAGAGGTCTTTTGAACTTGGATTGGAGTTGGCAAAGAAACTAGAATGTTCTCTTTCTGTAATAGAGTGCTTTTACCAAAAACCTCCAACATTTCACTTCTTTGAGACAAAAACTGACAAAATTGCCTTGCAAAAAAGAAAGGAGCAAATCAAAAGCGAGCTCTCAAAGTGGGAAAAAGCAGCAGCAAAGCAAAACGTCCCAATCAAGACCAAATTTGCACTAACTGACTCTATAGCACATTGGGTAATTGATTATGTGACTGAGAATCACGTTGACATGCTTATTGTAGACTATCCAAAACTGTCCATGACTGAATCTACACTATACGATGACATTATCAATACTATACATCACAAAGCAAAATGCCATGTTTTGACAACAAAACCATAATCAAATCCCGTGAATAGATTCACCATACTCTTTCTGAATTTTTGAGCTAGAACTATCTGGAATTGGTGATTGCAATCTTGCAACGCTTGCATCTAAATTGATTTTTTTGCATCCTTCTGTGATGAACTTTTCTTGGTGAGCCTGGTCATATCCTAATGCAATCACTTGCGGTCTCACATTGTTTACTGTCTTGAAAATATCATCCTCTTGTCCAATTAGGCAAAGGTCTACTACGGATAGTGAGTTTACCAACTCTTGTCGCTGTTCTTGGGAATGAAGAGGTTGTCTTTTTTTCATTTTTACTGCAGTGTTGTCTGTTGCAACCACTACAACAAGAACATCTCCCAACTCTTTTGCAGCGTTTAATGTGTAGATGTGTCCTGGGTGAATAATATCAAAAACACCTCCAGCTAGAACTACTTTCAAAGAGTCTCGTCCTGACTCTGTTAGTGTTTTGTCCTCATTGACAAGTTGGTTTTTTATCAAATCATTAATCTTTGAATCTATTTCTTTCTCTGAGAATCCAGTTCTTTCTTTAATTCTATCAATTGGATTGGTACCACTTATGTTACATACGTAAATTGCAGAAAGAATTGTTCTTTGACTTGATTCCAACATTTTTCCTATTTTTCTCCCTCTCTTTAATTCATCGTTGAAATTACATTTTGGGATCCAAGCCTTTGGCTAACCTTAAAGCATCTACTAGTCCATCTGCATATCCGATACTTAGGATAGCGACCTCATCTTGACCATCTTCCAAAAACTTCTCTGCGTCTCTGACATACAATTCTGCATTCTCTAAAATCACCTCGTACTCTTTTTGGTCTTTGTAGTATGGTTGCACTTCTTCAAGTGCTTCTCTTACCATTGGAACATATTTTTCAATCATTTGTACAGAAATCTTTCTTGTCTTTTCTGCATTATCAAATGGCTCATCAATACATTCTCCCAAAACTTTGAGTGCATCTGATTCTGTGAAATGTAATCTTCCTGGAATGATTACTGTATGTGGTGGTTTTCCAAAATCTCTCTTTTTTAGGCTGGAAATCTTACCTGAAACTATCTCTTGGTCTTTGAATCCAATCCGTGATGCAACTATTGCAAATGTTGATGGGCTGATGACCTTTCTTCTTTGTCCTTTCTCAGTTTCTAGTAATCCTTTTAGTGCATCTTTGGGATCTAAGAAAAAGTCCTTGTCTTGATTAAATTCTAAAAGCAGTACTGTATGGTTTCCTTCTACGACATTTTTGTAAATGACATAGTATGGTGTTGTGAGTGATTTCATCTCACTCATTATGGTTGCAATTCTTCCAACTTTGTAAAAATGAAGACCGCACTCTCCAATCATTGAAGTCAGTGATGAAGATGCATGAATGGAATATGTTTTGATTTTGTCTTTGATTGCTCTTTCACGTAACTCGATATGTGTTGTTGCAATGTATGGGTCTCCATAAGATAGCAATACAACTTTCTTTTTCTTTGCATTCTCTAGGATTTCATTTCCATCTTCTACTAGCCATCTTTTTGCAGGTCTAAATTCACCATTTGTTGCTTTTTTGATTTTGCTTAGATCTGATTTACTTATGGGGCTTGTAAATTGTTCAAGATATACAATGTCAGCTTTTGCTAAAACATCAATTGCCTCATTGGGAATTGATTTGAATCCTGAAATTCCTAAGCCTACAAACCAGAGCATTACTGCATCTTTCTATCATGAAGTCTTTTTAAGTGCTGTAGCATCTTCTTGAGAATCTCTATTCCTCTAAGATATTCATCAATTGAGACCTTTTCATCAATGGTGTGAGCTTCGTGGGGGTCTCCTGGACCATACGTTACAACTGGAATACTCCATTGAGTTCCTAGCACATTCATGTCTCCTGTACCTGTTTTTCTGATTAATTTTGGTCTGGTCTGCTCTACATCCATGATTCCTAATGTGAATGCACGTACAAGTGGGGAATTATGTGCAGCCTCAAATGGCTCTGTTTCATCAAGAATTGAGTAAAATGCCTCCACACCTCTTTTTTCTGATATCTCTTTGACTAGATTTGCAATTTTTTGTTCAATTGATTTGCAGTTCATATCAACTGGAATTCTGATATCAAATGTTGTTTCACATTCTTTTGGGGTAACGTTATGACTAGTTCCGCCTTTTACTTCTGTCATTGTTGCAGTAAGTAACATTCCTTTTGTTCTGTCTTCTTGATTTTCTTCTAGTTTGTCTTTTAGTTCTCTTGCAAAGATCATTGATTCTAAAATTGCATTTTTAGAAAGCCATGGTGCACTGGCATGTGAACTGTCTTCTACTGATACCTTGAGGTTAATTGCTAAGCGTCCTTTGTATGCAATTGTAACTTGTTTGATTCCGCTTGGTTCACCAAAAACAGCATAGTCAACATTCATTTCCTTTTTTACTAGATTCTTTATTCCTGTTGCATTTCCTTCTTCGTCAACTGCACCAACAAAGATTATTGTTCCATTGTTGTTTTGAATTGATGCTGCAGCAAACAACATTGCCATTAATGGTGCTTTTGCATCAGATGCTCCTCTGCCATAAAGTGAATCCCCTTCTTTTCTTACCTTTACTTTGCCTGGAACAACATCCATGTGTCCACATAACATAATTGTTGGACTGCCTGAACCTTTTTTGGCAATTACATTTCCTACTTCATCAATCTGTATATCTTCAAATCCTAAATCATCACACTTGTCTGCAAGAAATTCTGCCATTGGTTTTTCACTAAGAGATGGTGTGTACAATCGCAATGCTTTCTCAAGCATCTTTGTTGCAAATCTTGGTGTTACTGTAAAATGAGTGTCCAATTCTTACTTCTCTACATTTAGTGCATAGTCTAACATAAGTGAAGGAATGTCTACTTCACATACTCTAACTGTGTTCTTGTATTCTGTTGTATTGTTTACTTCGTGAACCACTAATCCTTTCTCTTCACTTTCCATCAAATCTACACCTACAATATCTCCTTGAACTGCATTTTTTGCTTTAATGCACATTTCTTCCATCTCTGGCGTGACTTTGCATGGCTCTGCAACTCCTCCAAGTGCCATGTTTGTCTTCCAGTGCTCTGAGTTGCGGTAAATGGCTGCAACAATTTTGTCTCCGACCATAATTGCCCTAATATCTCTAGGTGGTCTTTTTACAAATTCTTCTAGATAATGAACTTGATAAATTGGATACATGTTCTCTCTGCTTTCAATAATTCCTTCAGCAGAATCTTTGTCATTTAATTTTGAGATTAATCTGCCCCAACTTCCAACTGTTGGTTTGATTACTTTGGGATATCCTTGTTCCTCTAGTGCTCCAAGTGCTGCATCTTTTGAAAAAGCAACAGTTGCATCTGGTGTTGGAACTCCAGCTTTCTTTAGTAACATATGTGTGAATAATTTGTTTCCTGCAAAGATTCCCGTATTAAGACAATTGATTACTTTGACACCTAATCCTTCAAGAGCTGCAGTTGAGTGCAAATTTCTGTAATAACTAACACATCTTTGTATAACTACACCATAATCTTCGGGCTTTTTTTCTAAATCTACTGCTAACTTCTTACAATCAACCATCTGGATGTTGATGTTCTTTTTCTTACCTGCTTCTAGTAGGCCTTTTTCTTCCCAACGGATGGTATCGTAAAGAATCGTAACGTCAGGACTCACTGTCCCCAATCCTCGCCAACCGTTTGGGCAGGCTTTAGATCGAAACCGTCTGAACCTTTTGCTAATTCAAAACTTGCGCCACATTCCGGACATGTTACAATTTCTCCTTCAAGTGCATCACTTGGTATAGAAATATCTGCATCACATTCTTCACATTTTGACATATTCTCTTCTCCACCCCCTCTCTATTTATCATTAATTATTTTCTCTAGTCTGTCTTCAAGTGGGATCTCAATTAGATCTCCCATTCTGAGGCCCTTTAATCCAGCTGCAACTGCTTTTGCACTTTCATCATCTTTTTCCAAACCTAATAGTGACATGAGATAAGCTGCTCCTGTCTTTCCTGCCAATTCTCCAAATACTATCCTTCTTCTGTTTCCTACTGCTCTAGGAGGAATAGGCTCGTATGCTGCAGGGTTTCTCAATATTGCTGCAAGGTGTGTTCCTGCCTTGTGCTTGTATGCTGAAGAACCAACTATTGGTTTTGAATCATAAGGCTTGATTGTGGTATACTCTTCAATTAATCTGGATAAATCTAGTAACATGTCCAGTCTGAAATCGTTTGGTGATTTGTACAGATATGTCAATGCAACTGCAACTTCTGCAAGTGGTGGGATTCCTGTTCTCTCACCAATACCGTCAATTGTTGTGTGAATTTGATCTACTCCTGCATCACATGCTGAAAATGCGTTAGCTACTGCAAATCCAATATCGTTGTGAACGTGTGCATCTAATGGAACATCAATTGAATCTCGTACCTTCTTTACAAAATTGTACATTCCAATAGGACGCAATATTCCCACAGTGTCAGGTAGACTTATTCTGTCAACACCTGCCTCTTCAATTGCTTTGCAAACCTTTAGTAGAAATTCTGGCTCTGCTCTACTTCCGTCTTCTACTGTAAATCTAATCTTTAGTCCATGAGATTTTGCATACTCTACTGTTTCAACAGCTCTCTCCATGGCATCTTCTCTTGAAATACGAAGTTTATCTTTAAGATGAATGTCTGAAATTCCTAGATATGCTGCACACCATTTTGCATCACAGTCTAATGAAACATCAATGTCTTCTTTTAGTGCACGTCCATGAGAAACAATGTCTGCCTTTAGTCCTTGTTTGATGATTGTCTTTGTTGCCTCTTTGTGATCACCTGATACAACTGGTGAGATTTCAATTTGGTCTACACCAAAGTAATCTAACATCCATGCAATCTGGATTCTTTGTTTGTTTGTAAATGAAACACCTGGATGTTGTTCTCCTTCTCTTAGAGTACTATCTAATACTCTAATCTTCTTTGGATTCTTTTCATATGCGTTGTACATGTTTGCATAGTGATTCGGATCTTTCATTACAGAATTCGTTGCAATAAATTGATGATATAAACATATTCGTACTAGTTTCG
>REGK01000078.1 GCA_003702545.1 Candidatus Nitrosopumilus sp. | reverse complement strand
AATTGATTTTTCTTTAGGATCTGAAATGTTCCAATCAAGTACATCTTTAACAAACAATGCAGGACAAGATTCTTTATCCATGCATCCCATGTTGATTGTTTTAGAAGAATTTTCAATCATTTCATTAGACAGTGTTTTTGGAGATTGTTGCGTCATGTCAATTCCAACTTCTTTCATTACCTCAACAACTGTAGGATTTAGTTGAGATGAAGGAGTAGTTCCTGCACTAATCACATTGTATTTTGAAGGAGCGTATTTTCGGAAAAAAGATTCAGCCATTTGGCTCCGTCCTGCGTTTTCTACGCACACAAACAGCACATTTTCCATACGTTCACATAAATAGTAGTTTATATAAATCTAAATTGATATGAATGGAGTCAGTCTCTTAAAGTGCATATGCGATGAGACAAGATTTGAGATTTTAGAATTGTTACAAGAAAACAAAGAATTGTGTGTAAATGATTTTGTAGAAAAATTAGAAAAAGATCAACCGTTAGTGTCACATCATCTCAAGACACTCAAAAAATGTGGAATTGTAAAGTCTAGAGATGAAGGAAAAAAAGCAATGTACGCAATTTCAAACAATCAGTTATCAGAACTAATATCAAATGTCACAAACGCTAGTAAAAAGATGCCAGTTTTGTGTTCAGATGATTCTTGTTGTTAGAATTTTTCAGGACGTAGTACACCTACATCATTAACATAAAGTACAATAGCGTAATTTGCAAATAAAGTTCTAGAAATTTCTTCTACAATATCTTGTAATTTTTCTTCTCTCATTATCACTTCAACTTTGACATTCTTTTCAGTTTTCAATCCTTGGCCACGTAAGCCACGTGCACCATTTCCATCAACTTCATAGGTTGTATATCCAGTAATTTCATGCTTTTTGAGAATCTCTATAATATTTTCTTGAGCTAAAATCTCACAAGTAATTGTTAGTAGTTTAACGTTGTACAGTTTCATTAGAATCCCTCCGTAATGAAATTGAATAAGTCTATCGCTCCTTCTCCAGTATGAAGGAATGTAGATAATGTGAACAGTATTGGTAATGTAACTATGATGTTAAATGGGAATGTGATTCCCAAAGCAGATGTAATATACAAACTTGGTTTTGCTTGTGGAATAGCATGACGTAATACTGCAGGTGCTGCAATAAATGAAGCACTGGCCATCAATAATCCAAACATAACTGCGCCACCCACACTCAATCCTAATGCAGTTGATACCAGAACGCCAATTGTTCCATTGAATAGAGGGATGATTATTGCAAATGCAGTAAGAAAAACACCTACCTTTTTGATGTCATCGAGTCTTTGGCCAGCAATTATTCCCATCTCAATCATGAAAATTACGATTGCACCAGTAAACATGTCATCAAATACAATCTTGATTGGCTCAAATCCATCCTTACCAATGATGTAACCAATTACAATACTGCCAAGGAGAATTACGATTGCTTTTCCAGTGATTGATTCATGCAGGACTTTGGAGAGTTTTGTCTTTGTTTGGTTTAATCCAATGTCGATTTCAGAGTCATCATTTGAGAAAGACTGTTTCTTTGCTTTGATCTGTTTTGCTACTGCCATGTTTGTCATGAAGATTGCCAAAATGAATGCTAATGGTTCGAGTACTGCAAGTATTGCTGCAATATATCCTTCAGAAGACACACCCTGATTTTTCAAAAATGATAGACCTACTGAGAAATGTACAGCACCTACTGCACCATATGTTGATGCAAGTGCATAAGAATCAAAGAGATTGAATTTTCCTAGTCGTCTAAGAATTTGATAATGATTTAATGTAAATAGTAATGACAATCCAATTGCAACAAACATTGGAATCAACATGTTTTCAAATCCGGTATTTCGCATCTCAATTCCACCATGCAAGCCAATTGCAGCTAAAAGATAGATTGGTAAGAATTCTGAAATGGCTGCAGGTATCTTCAAGTCAGACT
The DNA here is from genome assembly GCA_003702545.1 of Candidatus Nitrosopumilus sp. GTDB lineage: Archaea > Thermoproteota > Nitrososphaeria > Nitrososphaerales > Nitrosopumilaceae > Nitrosopumilus. Next base: position 312 of record REGK01000078.1, on the reverse strand, counting down.
TTATTCGAGCTGCAATAATTCCAAACAAGAAGAAAAGAATTATTGGAGTAAGAAGGTTAGCCTGGATTAGTTCTAGTATTTCCATTTGAATATTTCAGCCAATTTCTGCTTGAATAAAAACCAAATTACGCCTAGATATGCTTGGAAAATTAATTTCTTATTTGTTTCTTGATTGATGAAACTAAAGACATGTTGACAATTATTAGGATTATGACTAGAATAACTGCAATAGCTATCAAGGCAATTAGAGCAGTTATGTAGAAAGATAATAATTCCATTTCTGAACTAAGTGATTGATTGTTTGTCTGTTGA
>REGK01000077.1 GCA_003702545.1 Candidatus Nitrosopumilus sp. | reverse complement strand
TTCTTTGAAAATACAATGATATAGTTTCTCTTGTACCATTTTTTCAGGTTTTATTTTCACACCATTTTCGTCAACAGTTACAGGATAATCATCCATGAAAGATGTAATCAAGTTGAGTATTTAGATGGATCAACTCAATTTTTCGTTAGTATTCATAATGGCTTGCACGCCAAATACTGTTTACCGAGTATTGACCAGTATGAAATTCAATAGTCTTTTACTCTTGCAGTCTAAAATGAGGATCGGTTACGTATGCGACATAGATTTTAAAAAAAAGAAAAATCACTGTACTTTTACAGATCTTTTCTTAGGTGTTGGTGTAGGCTTACTTTTTGGTAGTGTAACATCTAAAACACCATCAGTTACCTTCGCCTTTACTTTTCCAGGAACAATTTTTTCAGAAAATGGTATTGTTTGATAGTAAGACATGCTGTGTCTTTCTTTTCTAAGAAAATTCTTTTTCTTTTCTTCTTCTTTGTGCTCTCCTGTAACCTCGATTGAGTTATCTGTTACATTGAGATTAATCTCATTTTTCTTCAATCCAGGCACATTCATTTTCATTCGAAATTGTTTTCCTTCATCAATCACATCACAACCTGATTCTGGCAATTTTGGAAAGGATGGAAAATCCATTCTTGGAAAAGATGCAAATGATTTTTCCAGATCTTTTTTGAAATTGTCAAATACTTTGTCAAATTCTGAAAAACTCGACAATGTTGGAAATGATGCTGATTTTTTGACAGGTTTTTTTGCCATTGTCAATATTGTACGGAATGATTTATCAAATAAATGCAAATTATTAGACCTGATTTTCACTAATGATAATCAAAAAGGCATTTTATTGAATTTCGATCATAAAATGGTAATTGGTTTCAGAATTTGATGCGGTTCCAACAATTATTGGAGTTTTGTTTCTAGTTTTACCAGCACTGCTTTTAGGAAGACTTTGTGCTCATTTTAAAATCTCTGAAGTCATTGGATTTGTCTTTGCAGGAATCATTTTGGGGCCAACAGCATTAGGAGGAATTATTCCAATTTTTGAAAGACCAATTGTAGAACTAAATGAAGTGATGATGAGTTTGTGGCAAATTTCTGGAATCATAATCTTGTTTTCAGCAGGACTGCACTTTACATTTCATGATCTAATCAAAGCAGGTCCAAAGGCTGCAATTATTGGAGTGTTTGGTGTAATTGTTCCTCTCGTGGCAGGATATTTTGTTGTACTTTGGATGGGATTTGATTGGACTGTTGCTGTACTTATTGGTGCAACTCTTAGTGCAACAAGCATTGCAGTTTCTGTTGTGATTTTAGAAGAGCTTGGAAAAGAGAAATCTAAAGAAGGGAATATTCTGGTAAATGCTGCTGTATTAGATGATGTCTTAGGTCTTGCAATTCTTTCAGCAGTAATTTCTATTGTAGCCTTGAAAACAATTCCAACAATAGAGTCAGTTGTAATAACCACAGCTACTGAAATAGGATTTTGGATTTTGATTTTACTTGGAGCCGTGTATCTTTTACCAAAAATTGTCCATGTCGTTTCAAAAACACATCCTACAACATTAGAGGCTAGAGGAACAAGACAAGGCGTTGCATTGGGTTCAGCGTTTGGTTTGGCTGCAATTGCAGCCAGTGTTGGATTGAATCCTATTGTTGGAGCATTTGCTGCAGGAATGGGACTTGCAGGATCTAAACTAGCAGTTCAGGTGCGTGAGTTTGTTGGGAGGTTAAAGGTAATCGTTGCCCCATTATTCTTTGCAATAATTGGTGCGCATGTAGACATAACACAAATCTCTTCAATCAACTGGGTTTTGTTTGCAGTAATTTTAGGTGTTGCAGTATTTTCCAAAGTATTGGGATGTGGAATTCCTGCATCTATTTTGCTAAAAAGTAAGAAAAGTGGTTTTCTAATTGGGTATGGAATGGTTGCCAGAGGAGAAGTAGCATTCATTGTTGCAGGAATTGGATTGGCATTTTCAGTTCTTTCTGATGAGATTTACTCAACAATTGTCTTTGTGATTTTGGCAACTATTTTCATTGCACCAATTTTGTTAAGAAATTCATTCAAATCATAGTTTCAAAATGCAATCATGGGTCACAGACCAATCATCATTTTGCAAGTATTGGTTTGCATCTTTACAGATTTGAATAATTGCAGTATTAGTATTCTAGATGATTTATGTCAATTTTTTGTCAGTATTTCAATTACCGTAATACCAGGGTTGAGAATGAATTACCCTTTCAATGTATTTGAACAAGTAATTCGCACAATAATCACTATTTCTTTATAGAATC
>REGK01000010.1 GCA_003702545.1 Candidatus Nitrosopumilus sp. | reverse complement strand
GAAAGAGTTGCGCATCTCTTTCGTGCAGTTTACCTAACATAGAGTCCATCTTTGAGATTTGGACTTGTAGTTTGTTTACTGCAGTTTGAATTCGTGGTTTTAATGCACCTTGAGGCTTTACTGCTTCACGGAGTTTGCCAGTTACGCTTTGGGTCTCTTGTCGAGCCCAAGTCTTATCGAAGTTTGGCATGATTTGGATTTAGAAATTTAGTCTTAATGTCGGGTGTAAATTTAGATCAGTTTTTGGGTAAAATTAGCTAACAAACTATTATTCGGAGGCTCTTTGTGTAAAGTTGTGCCCAGAATTGTAGTCTTTGATTCAGGATTAGGCTCGTTATCAATTATTTCAGAGATGCAAAAAGCATTCAAGTCTGAAATTATCTATTTCGCAGACTCAAAAAGTTACCCATATGGCAAAAAATCTCAGGGTCAATTAGAGAAAATTATGGATAAATCTATCAATTTGCTAGAAAAATTCTCACCAGATTTCATAGTTGTTGCATCAAATACGCCTAGTCTCATGATGGATTTAGCCACATCAAAGATTTTTGATGTAAAACCACCACTAAAAGAAGCAAAGAAACTCTCAAAGTCAAAACAGATTGGAATTCTTGCAACAGAGTCTGCAGTAAAGAGTAAAGGATTATCAAGATATATTCAAAAAAATATTCCAAAGTCTTTTAAAATTTTTAAAATAAATGGCTCAAAACTTGTTGAATTAGTTGAATCAGGAAAATTTCTTACAGAAAAAAAATATTGTAAAAAAATGATTAAAAAAGAATTACAAATCTTATATCAAAATCAAATTGATGTTGTTACATTATCCAGTACACACCTACCATTTTTAAAAAAATACTTGGAAAAAGAATTTTCAAGCATACAATTTATTGATCCAGGAAGTATTGTAGCTCAGAAAATTTATTCTAAAATAAAAAATAAACAATCAAAAAGAAATTCTCTAAAAATTTTTACTTCTGGAAATACAAAAGAATTTCAAAATAAATTATCCAAAATTGGAATTAAAAACAAAGTTAATTCTTTGACTTTTTAGCTTTTCTGTAACCATGACTAAATTCCTTATCATATAGTTTTGAATACTCGTATGTTTCAGGATCAATTACATCACTAATAATTACAATAGCGGTTCGAGTAATTTTTTCTTCTTTGAGTTTCTTTGCAATGTCTCCAAGTGTTCCCTTGATAATTTTTTGATCTTTCCAGCTTGCTCTATACACTACACCGACAGGGGTTTTCTTTTTGTAACCACCAGCAAGTGCTTCTTTAACTAGATCTGAAATCAAATGAACGCTAAGATAAAAGATCAAAGTTGATTTGTGTTTTGCAAGTTCTGAAATCTTTTCTCTCTTTGGAACTTTGGTTCTAGATTCTGCTCTAGTTACAATAATTGTCTGGGTTACTCCGGGTAAAGTTAGCTGAGTTCCCAATGCAGCAGCTGAGGCTAAAAATGCAGTAATTCCAGGCACGACTGTGGAGTTTATTCCTTTTTTTGTGAGATTATCAATTTGCTCTTTGATAGCACCATAAATGGATGGATCGCCATCATGCAATCTAACAACAAGTTTGTCTTTTTTTGCATTTTTGTACAATACATCAAAGATTTCTTCTCTGACCATTCCAGCTGCATCATACAATTTTCCCTTCTTACATAACTTCAAAATTGGTTCTGGAATCAAAGAACCAGAATAAACTACAACATCTGCTTTTTGAATTAGCTTTTTTGCTTTGACTGTAATTAGTTCGGGATCTCCAGGTCCACAACCAACAAAAAATACATCAGACACGTTTTACCACCAGAATAGAGAAATATTTTGTAGTTAATGTATCATCGTTTACTTCACCCAAGGTCATTTTTCTAATTATTTCATTTTCAGTTCCCAAGTCTTGTCCAATTGCAAAAATGGAATTGTCAGGGAATCCTGATTCTTTTAGAACATCAATTACTTGATCAAAGTATCTACCGTCTTTTAGAAATATCATAGATTCAGAATTTTTTGCAATCTCTTTAACACTACTCAAATCATAACATGAAGGAATAATCGCAACTTTTTCTGCACCTTCTGCAATACTTACACCAACCTTTGATGCAAATGTAAACATTGAAACAATTCCAGGAATAACGCTAATGTTCATTTCAGGATACTTTTCTGTAAGATCTTTGTGCATGTATATCCAGGTGCTATACAAAAACGGATCACCTACTGTAAGATAGACAACATTTTTTCCTGATTGAACGGTTTGAGCCATAATCTTTGCATTTCTCTTCCATGTCTCTTCAAGAACATCTTTGTCTTTAGTCATAGGAAAAATTAGCTTTACAATCTCTTGGTTTTTGGATTTATCAATAAGAGAATCAACTACAGATAATGCAATGCTAGGCCTGTCTTCTTTTGAGGCAGGACACATGATAATATCAGCATCTTGAATTGCCTTTACAGCCTTGACTGTAAGCAGTTCAGGATCTCCAGGACCAACACCAATTCCTATCAATCCAGGCATAAAATGACTAGTTTTTTTCCCAATTAAAAGCTAGATTAGGCTTTGGTGGCAGAAATTATGGTTACAGGATTGCGTGCCAGCATCATGGTTCCAGTAGTGGTTTTTCTGCTCTTAGATATGGTTACCTGAGTAATATCCACATCTTGGAATTGCAATGTATCCATTACTTGAAGTACAGAGTATAATGTCTCAATGAGAATGATTCCAATCACTATACGTCCACCAGCCTTTAGTTTCTTTTCAGACAACTCTACAATTTCTTTAGTGTCACCACCAGTTCCACCAACAAATATTGCATCAGCCTGTTCCAATTCTGAAATCTTTTCTTTAGCATTGCCAAGTATTACTGAAACATTTGACAGTTCAAATTTTTGCAGATTCTTTTTTGTCAAGTCCACTGCATTTTGGTCATAATCAATTGCAATTACTTTTCCAGAAGATTCAACTTGTAATGCTACCTCTACAGAAATAGAGCCACTGCCACATCCAACATCATATACAGTTTGTCCAGGTTTTAGTCTGGCTTTGCTAATTTGAACAGTTCTAACTTCTTCTTTGGTAATAGGAACTTTCTCAGTCCTCTCAAAGTCTTTATCAGGAATTCCAGGAGTTTTATAATCCCACATCAGATAATTCACCCTTTGAATCTCTAGATGTTAATTCCAGTAGAAACATTTCCGGAATGAACTAGAGTATAGGTTACAATCCATGTAAACAAGTACAAGAAGATATAGCTACCAATTGCTTGTGTAACAATCTTCTTTCTATCTGATGATGGTAATTGCATCTTCATTCCTTTTGCTACAATAATTGTTGCAAAAAATACCATAATCATAAATCCAATGGATGCCCATCTTCTCTCTTCGCCTTCAATGTCTTCAAAGATGAAAGTAGCAGCAGTACCTGCAATTACTGCAAGAGCAACACGTAACCAAAATAGTTTGTTCAATTTTTTGTCTTTTTCACTTTTCTCAGATTCACTCATTTGAGGTTCTTTTGATGGTTCAGGAGCTGGTTCAGATTTCTCTGTTTCAGGAATATCAACTGGCTCTTCTTGAGGAATTTCCTTCTTAGAGTCCTCAGGCTCAGGCGTAGGTTTTGATTTCTTCTTTTTGAATTTGGCCAATTAAATTTCTAGGGTTTCTCGAGCAAACCATGTTTAATATCTTTGGTCAAAATTTGAGCAGGCCATAGCAAGGGTATAATTTCAGATAAAAAACATGATAGGCATGGCATTATCAGGAATTGAGTTACGATATCTAGTTGAAAAAATTTCAAAACAAGTTGAAGACTACTATGTCAGCAACATCTATGGAATAACTAAAGACAGTATACTCTTCAAATTGCACCATACTGAAAAAAGTGATCTATTCATGATGATCTCTACGTCAGGAGTTTGGTTGACGGAAGTAAAGATAGATCAGGTAGAACCAAACAAACTACTCAAAAGATTACGTAGTGATCTCTTACGATTAAAATTAAAAAAGATAGAACAGATTGGTGCTGAAAGAATCGCATATTTTAGATTTGAAGGGTTTGGAAAAGAGTTTGTTCTAGTCGGTGAATTTTTTGGGGATGGAAATATTCTACTTTGTAATAATGATATGAAGATTCTTGCATTACAGCATTCAATTGATGTAAGGCACAGAAAGCTAAATGTGGGATTAGAATATGCTCAGCCACCACAAAGTGGATTAGATATTTTCAATTTATCAGAAAATGATTTTGACGATATCAAAACAACAGAGTTGGTTGCCGCAAAATGGTTTGGACGTACTTTGGGTTTGCCAAAAAAATATGTTGAGGGTATTTTTGAAATTGCAGATGTTGACCCAAAAAAAATTGGAAATCTTCTAACTGAAGATGAAATTAAGAAAATTTTTGAGACTACAAAGAAAACAGTTTCAGACGTTGTCTCAGAAAATCATGATCCTATCATAGTAAGAAATGAAAAAACAGAAGTTCTTCCAATCCAACTTGGAAAAATTAAAGGAGAGATTACCAAAGTAAACAGCTTCATAGAAGGACTTGATACTGTTTTTACACAAAGTATTGTAGACAAAGGAAAAGCCATTCAGACTAGTGGCTCAGACAAGAAGATAAAAGAGCTTCAAACCCAAATTTCTGAGCAAGAAAAAGCAATTCAGACAGTAAAAGAGAGATCAAAAAACATCACAAATGTAGCAAATTCACTATATGAAATGATTTCAAAAGGAATTTTATCAATTGAGGATAGTTCTGCGCAAGAAATCATGGCTCAAAACAATGCAAAATTAATTTCAGAAAAAGGAATTCCATTAATTGTAATTCAGGATGAAAAAATAAAGATAGACACCAAAGCATCTTTACAATCTATTGCATCCACATTATTTAATGAAGCAAAGAAACAATCAAGTGCTATAAATTCAATTGAAGAAATCAAATCCAAGACTTTGAAAAAGTTAGAGAAACTACAAAGCAAAACAGAATCAGAAAAAGACGCAGTTCTAGTTTCAGAAATTAGAAAGAAGAATTGGTATGAAAGATACAGATGGTTCTACACATCTGATGGATTCTTGGTAATTGGCGGAAGGGATGCTGCATCAAACTCTGCAGTAGTGAGAAAACATTTGAATAAGAATGATAAAATTTTTCACGGGGATATTTTTGGTTCTCCATTTTTTATTATCAAAGATGCGCAAAATGTTCCTGATACAAGTATGAATGAAGTCGCACACGCTACAGTTTGTTTTAGTCGTGCATGGAGAGAAGGAATGTATGGCGTTAGTGCATATTGGGTAAATCCCGAACAAGTCAAAAAATCAGCTCCTAGTGGAGAATTTCTGCCAAAGGGATCATTTACAATTGAAGGACAAAGAAATTTCATTAAAAGTGGAAATCTCAAACTAGCAGTTGGAATTATTCCGCAAGAAGATGGCTATGCATTAACATGTGGTCCTCCTGATACAATTAAGAGAAATTCAATCTGCTATGCAATAATAGAGCCTCAGGGAATCGAGATGGTTGATGCTGCAAAGAAAATTAGGCTCGAATTCTCAAAAATTCATGAAGAAATTACCAAAAAAATCAGTATTGACGAATTTGTTCGCATAATGCCTGCAGGAAAAAGCCAGGTCAAAGATGTAAACAGAGGGGAGGCAGATATTCAAAATTTCATTGATACTGAAGAGGATGACTAGAATCAGTATCAAGTGATAGTCTCATTCCGTTATTTATTGAAGAAAATTCTTCATTAGGCAAGATTACTAGCGGAATGTTTGCCAAAGCACATCCAGTTGCTACAGTAAGATCTGCTTTTTGACAGATCATTGCAAGTGGTGCTGTTCCATTTGATTTGATAGAGTAAATTGTGTATGCACCGACACTACTTCCAACACCAGAAGGAAAAACAAGAATTGTATCTTTGATTGATTTTTCATATAGTTCGTGATTTTTGTCACTGATAATTCCAGTTTTTTTGTCAACGGTACCAAGAAAATTAATCGCATCATTTGATTTTAGTACAGTGCCTTCAACTTTTCCTGAAACTAGAACCTTCATCGTGTCTCATCTTCTATAATTTGTGATAATGATTTTAGATTTACACCAACACCATTAGAGTTTTTCAGATAAAATGCACCCTTGATACTATTTGTAGTAACTGCATCAACATTATCTTTGTCAATTAATGGAGTAAGACAAGTGCAACAGTCAGAAAGAATCTCACATCCAGCACGTTCTAATTCATTTGTATAACCAATTTTGTTTGCTTGCTCTTTTACAGTTCTTGGAGTAAATATCATACATCTCTTCTCAAATGTTCTTCCCTTTAGTTTTCCAGCAAGCTCTGAAATTTCTTCCAATCCCAGCTGAGGACTACCAAGTGTAATGATATCACCTTTCTCAGATGTGTTTAACTCATCATGAACATTTTGCATTGCTTTTTCATCAAAATCAATTTTTTCAGCATCAGAATCGCCTTCTCCAAAGATAAATTTGGCACAGGTTCCAGATGTTCCCATTCCACCACACATAGCCTTGCATTGACGGTTATCCATCTCACCTAGACCAGAAATATTCACAGAGACATCTCCAACTTTTCCTGCAAAAAATCCTAGCATCCCATATGTCAGTTCGTTTGGATCCTCTACTTTCATTCTAATTGTTACATTTGGTGAATCTTCTTTTCGTAATGAGGAGTAAGGACTTTTTCCAGTTAATGCACTGGCTAGTGCACTAAATGCGCTCTCCTTGTTTGTCTTCAAATTATCATAAGAATTTGCATGAATTGCAGCATTACTTTCTGCAAATGCAACTTGAGTTCCGTCTTTTGGAATATCAAAAATTTCGTAAGGAATGCATGAAAAAGATGGAATAACGCCCATGGTTTCATATGAATTTCTAATGGATAGTTGTTTTGAGATAAAATTCTCATCTAGGCCATAGTTTGATACATTATCAATGTCAAAACCCATTGGATTAAGAGTGGTCTTTACTTTAACTCGTGCATCTTTGCTGATGCTAGAAAGAAATTCTTCTCCTGCATCACCTATTGTGTTATAATTTACACCAGAAAGATGGGTCCATTCTATTGGAACTAGTTTTTCTGCATCTGTTGCCTCACCCGTTGCAACAAGAATTCTGTATGCCATCTGCATAATTTCGCCCTGTTCGCCTTTTAGTGCAGATTCTTCTTCTCTAGTTAGTTCCAATAAGTTTGATTTGGATTTACAGTTATAATACTTGTACGCAGTTTTTCATATGAAAATGGAAAAAATTCTAAGTAAAATGATGGATACAATGAATTCTGTAAAGACGCCTCGAATAACTGCACTCAGAGATCTTCATGACGCTGAGACTGGTCCATTTAGTATTTTGATTGGAACCATACTTTCTGCCCGAACAAAAGATGAGAGTACAACAAAGGTGGTCAAAGTACTATTCTCAAAATACAAAAATCCAAAACAACTTGCAAATGCCAAACTAAAAGACGTAGAAAAAATTATCAAGCCGATTGGATTCTATCACGTAAAATCAAAACGAATCATTGAGGTTGCAAAGATTATTGACTCAAAATACAAGGGCAAAGTACCTGAAGATTTGGATACTTTGGTAGAATTACCAGGGGTAGGAAGAAAAACTGCAAACTGTGTACTAGTTTACGCATTTGAGAAACCTGCAATTCCTGTTGACATTCATGTTCATAGAATCTCAAACAGATTGGGACTAGTTGATACAAAAAATCCTGAAGAGACAGAACAAGAATTAATGAAAAAAGTTGACAAAAAGTTTTGGATTGACATTAATGATACGTTTGTAATGTATGGTCAGAATATATGCAAACCAATATCACCAATGTGTGATGTATGCAAAATTAAGCGAAGTTGCAAGTTTTACAAATCTAAGAACGCTTCTTAGTTAGAAACAATACTCCAACTATAACACCAATTCCTGCTGCAACATAAAATGGGAACATTGCAAATGCATTCTTTGATGGATCACCAGACAAAAACTCCAGAATCAAACTACCAGAGTTTACTGCAGGAGGATCAGTAGAGCCCTCCATTCCATGAACAGAGTAAGAACCAATTGCAAATTCTCCAATATCCAAATTGGTAACTACAATTCTTGCACCATTATTGACAGTGAGTCCTGCTCTATCAGTAAAGGAGATAATTGATTTTGCTTCTGGATACCAACCTCTTTCCAAGTCACTGTGAACTACAATGTATCCTTCTTTTGGAGTCTGTACTGCTACCCAGAACTTGTTGTTAGGAATTGAGCCCATTCCAACCTCAATGAATTCATCCTCAGAGTTTGCATCATAGAGCCTAAAGACAGCATTTCCGTCTGGATTTGCATATAGGAGATTGTTATCAATGGTTACCTGCCAGCTTACTGCATGAATTTCATCTAGAGGAACAATTGGTGCATCTCGTAAAACTCGATTAAATTCTTCGGCAGGAATCTCAATTTCATCAATGATTAGTGAAGGATTTACCTCCTGAGCAAATGCAGGAGTAGTAAAAATTGCAGAAAGTAAAATTACTGCAAATAGATATCTCATGGAGCTAGTGCAAGTTCGATTGAATAAATATCTAATCAACAAAAGGTTTTGGATGATCCAAAATTACTTGTGCAACTTCGGGTCTTAGGATAAATTGAGAAGGTGCTTGTCCGTTTTGAATCATTTCTCTTAGTGCAGTTCCACTAATTTGCTCTTTGTCATCATTATCATGTGGACATGCCTTTGGAGTTGTGTATGTAAGACATTTTCTACAATAGAAGAATGGTGGGAAGAAAACCGGAGAAATATCTAGCTCAGGATAATCTGAAAAGATTTCTTGTGCTGCCATTGGATCATAGAACTTTCCAACTCCTGCATGATCTCTGCCAATAATGATATGAGTGCAACCATAGTTTTGTCTCATGATTGCATGGTGAATTGCTTCTTTTGGTCCTGCATATTTCATTTGAGTATGCAGAGTTCCCAGTTTACATCTATTCTCAGGATAGTAATTCTCTATCATTGTTTCATAGCATTTTACAATTACTTCATCAACAAAGTCACCAGATTTTTTCTTTCCAATTACAGGATTTACAAATACACCATCTCTAGTTGTAATGGATGTCTTTTGTAGCATCTCATGTGCAACATGTGGAGGATTTCTAGTTTGAAATGCACAGATGGTTTTCCATCCAGCTTGTGCAAATGCTTCTCGTGTTTGCTTTGGAGTTAGTCTATTCTTTCTAATTTCAGTGTCATTTGGTCTTTGAATAAAGTCAATTTTTCCGCCAACTAGGAAATCTTTCATTGACATTGTGTATGCTACACCTGGATGCGCAGTATCATTAGTGCCATAAACTCCTTTGGCTGCCTTTTCCTTGTCAAAAGTAAATACTTCATCAACATGCAATACTGCAATGCCAATTCCATCTGGATTTTGTAATAGTACGTCTCCTGCATCTTTCATTTTGTTAGCAGTTTCTTGATCAACATCTAATACGATAGGAATAGTCCATGCTAGATCATTTGCAAGTCTTCCCCTTGATATAACACTCTCAAAGTCTTGTTGGCCTAAAAATCCCTCCAAGGGGCTAAAGATACCATCTGCGATATTTTCAACATCATTTGCCAAGTCTTCTGAAATTGTAATTGAGAATAATCCGGTAGGATCAACATTTGTAATTCTGTTTATTAGTACTCCACCATGTGGTTTGATTGAATCATTTTCTGACATGCTAATCCTCGTTTTTACGCTCTATATGAAGGCCACACTCTTTGTGTTCACCTTGTTCCCACCACCATCTTCCTGCACGAATATCTTCTCCAGGTTTTATTGGTCTAGTACATGGTTCACATCCAATACTAGGGTATCCCTTGTCAAGAAGGCTGTTGTATGGTAAATCATATTTTTTGATATGTTCTTGAATCTGTTCCCATGTCCAATCAATTATGGGATTGATCTTTAGGATGTCACCATGTCCATGATCAAGTTGGAACATTGAAACATCTTCTCTAATTTTGGTCTGCTCTCTTCTCAGCCCAGTAATCCATCCATCAAGGGTACTCAGCATTTTGTTCATTGGGTGTACTTTACGTATTTCACAGCAGAGTTTTCTGTTATCTACACTTTCATAGAACAAGTTTAGTCCCTTTTCTCTTACCATGTCTTCAACTTCTTTGGTATCAGGGAACAGAACTTCAATTGTAATATTGTATTTTTTCCTCAAGACATCCATGATATCATATGTCTCTTGAGGTAATCGTCCAGTATCCAAAGTAAAGAATCTAAATTCTGGATTAATTTTTAACATCATATCCATTACGACTGCATCTTCAGCACCAAAGCTTGAAGCTTTTGCAACCTTAGGATGTAGATTATCAGATACCCATTGGAGAGCTTCTTCAGCTGTTTTTATCTTTGAGTTAAGATCATCTACTTGTTCTTGTGTAAATCTAGTCACACATTGACTTGAAGTATTTGTTTTATATTGATTACCCGAAGTTTTGTCCTAAATTATAAACAAGTAGATTTCAAAGTAAAAAATATGAATGAAACATCATACGTTGTAGTTTTTCCAACCATATTTTCAAAAAATAAAATCCCACAGTTGATTTCCAATATCAAAAATATTCTCAAAATAAAAAATCAAGAATTCAAATCAGTAAAAAGAGACGGAGATGTTATTTTAGTAGATGCAAATGATCCGGTATTTGCATCATCAGCAATCAACATGCTTTTTGGAATTCAAGAGGTTGCAATTGCAAGACAGATAAAAAATGATTTTCAAAAAATTGTTTCTGAAATCACGTCTGTAGGAGGTAATTTACTCCTAAAAGGTGAAAAATTTCTAGTCAAAGTGGAAGGAATATCAAAAGGATTTCTTGTAAAAGATGTAGAGATTGCAGCTACATCAAGTATTATAGAAAAAAAATCAAACCTTGGAGCTCATCCTGGAACAGAACAAGATTATAACAAATTATTGTACACGTATCTGACTAAGAACAATGCATACATCTGCATTTTTTCAGATAAAGGAAAAGGTGGCATTCCATATCAATCACAAAGTCAAAAAACAATTTGTGCAGTATATGACGAACTGTCTGCAGTTTCTTGTTATGAGACCATAAAGCAAGGATACGATACAAAGATAATAGTCTGCTATAGACAAAAATCAGAATTGATGAATTTAGCTAAGATGCTAAATCAAATAATTCCAAGACTAGTTCAAGAAAAAGTTGAATTAGAGTTCTTTCATGTAAAAATAAATCCAAAGGGAATCAAAAATTATCTAACATATGTAAATTCAATTGTAGAAATAATGCTGCAATCTACAACCAAGCGAGTGTCATTGTCAATATCACCACAAATATTTTCATCAGATTTTTTAGATAATGCACTAAAACTAGTATTTTCAAAAAAGAAGATCCCACTAGTTCCATTATCTGGAGTAGACACTAACTTGTTTGATGAAGCAAAAGAGTTAGGGTTGGAGAGAAATATCAAGAAATTAGAAAATATAGCAACTATGAGTTCAGGTGAAATTCCTTCTTTTGCAAAAAAAGAGGTAGAAAATGCCCTCAAAACAAAAAAAGTGGTTTCTGTTCAGGCAGGACCAAATAACGTGCATGATATTTTGGATTCGCTAGAATAGAATCATTGAGAATTTAAACAGCATATTTCGTTGCATATTGTGCTCAAAATAGGAGAATTCATCTATCCATGGGGAAGTGGTCACTATTCAAGGATGATGAGGCTAAACGAAGTTCTCGGAGACCACATCAAAGAAGACTATGAGGTTCATTTCTCCAGCAAAGACCACGTATACGAGAAATTATTGAAAAGATTTCCAGATGAAAGAGAGAGAATTCATGAGATTTTAATGCCAACTCCGATTGATGGGAAGTTTGGTCCAAGTGTTTCAATGTCATTAATGAATTTGCTATTGCCAATTTCAAAGAATCCACCTCTAGTAAGACAGATTGCAAATTATCTCAGAGAGGAAAGAAAACTCTACAACAAAGAAAAATTTGATTTGGTAATTAATGATGGAGATATGGGATCAAATATTTTAGCAAAAAACAGAAACATACCAAGCTTATTCATAACAAATCAATTCAGACCAAGATTATACAATTCCAGATCATATCTATATCCATCATTGATATTTGTTGCAAAACAAATTCAAAAGGCATCAAAGATTCTTGTTGCCGACTCTCCACCACCTTATACAATGTGTGAGTACAATCTAAATTTCATAAAAGAGGCTGAAGATAAGGTAACTTATGTTGGCCACTTTACAAACAGCAAGAAAATTGAAAAGACTGAAAGTTCTGATCTTGAAAAACTAATTGAGAATAATGAATTTGGATACTGGATGAGAACTGGAAACAAATCAACAAATGATGGTACTGGTCAAAGATATGAACAAGTATTTCACAAAGATGAAATGAAGACAGAAAAGAGAATAATTTCACATGCAAGAAACGATCCAAATATTGATTCTGTTATTGGAAAAGATGGAAAGAGGTATTCCATATCTGATGCATTAGAGAGAAAAATAGATTGGATTCAGATTGATGTTGGATTTCTTTCAGAACAAGAAAAGGATACTGTATTGGATTTATGCAAATATGCCGTGGTAAATGGTTCCCATACAGTAATGGGTGAGATTATGGGTGGAAAAACAAAGCCAATAATCGGAATTCCCATCTACGATGAGCATACAAACAACATCAAGTGGGCCCAAGAGAAGAATTTGGGAATTCTAGCCACAAAAACAAAGCAGGTAATTGAAGGAATATCACGGATTAGAGAGAATTATGCCAAATTTGAAGAGAGTTTGAATGAATTTTCAAAGAATTTTGTCCCTAATGGGGCTGAAAATTCAGCAAAGATTGCGGCTCAAACGTTAGAAGAAAAGAGATAATACATTATTTTTTGAATTTTGCTCGTCTGGCACGCGGGATTTCGATGGGCGAACGGACCGAAAGGGATGATGAAAAAATCCGCGTGTCAGATGTATATCGATCAATTTACAATGTGGGAACGCTTTTATGGAAAAAATTAGGGCAAATCATCAGTGCCTAACTGTCCAGAATGTACACATAGAGAGAAAAAAAAGATTCAAGAAAAATACGAGTCTGAAGTTCCTGAAGAAGAAAGAAGTAGAGAAGATCTTTTCAAATTATACGATGAAATCGACATCCCAATGAAGATGGATGAGAAGAATAGAAGAAATTTTGTCTGTAAACGATGTGGTCTTTATGCAACAAGAGAACAAGTTTCAGATATCAGATACAAACTAAATCAAAAAGAAAGAACACGTGATGATAAGCATGACGACTATTTAGAATGGTGGTCAAAAAGTAAAAAAGAAAAAGCTGAAAACTAGCGTGAGTAATTATGGTAAAAAAGAAAAAAGAAGATGAAATTCCTGAATGGGTTACTGATGAAATTCAGAATGCAAAATTCAAGAAACCTGAAGAACTAAAAAAATCAGGATACATCCTCGAGTTTTATTACGAAGATAACAAAATTGATGTTCAATTGTATGATGCTGTAGAAGATGGAAGACATATTGTAACTATGGACGTTCCAAAAAGTCTCAAGATAGATGACTTGTTAAAAGGCGAAGTCTATGAATTTGTTTTTGACCAGCATAAAGCACCACTTAGCAAAAAAGTCTCAGAATACTTGGAAAAAGAAAAAGAGATTGACATGAATGCAATTTATCAATTTGAGTTAAAATCACTTGAATTGTTAGATGTAGGCTCTAATGAAGCCGCAGATGACGACGAAGAGTAATTGAGAATTACTTTACAGCATCTAATTGTTTTTTGAAAGACTTTCCCATTATAGGATTAATAAAGTAAGGAAACGTATGTTTTAGCCACACAGCACTTCTAACCACAGAAGGAACAATAATTTCCAGTCGGGGAGAGTTTGCAGCTTTTAGAATTGCTTTTGCAACGGTTTTGGAACTAAGTGATGTTGGGGAGTACTGTGGCATTTTCTCAAATGAAGGATGATCAAAAAAGTCTGTTCTAACCATTATTGGGCTAACAACAGTAATTCCCACTCCAGTACCATGAAGTTCATGCTTTAGACCCTCTGAGAAACCAAGCATTGCAAATTTTGATGCACAATAGGATGCAATTCCAGGAAGACCAAAGCTTGCAGCAACTGATGCAACATTGACTATATGACCAGATTTTTTCTCCAACATAGATGGCAGAAAGTTCTTGATACAATACATCATTCCAAAGTAATTTGTTTCCATTTGGGATTCTATTTCATCAACAGATAGATCTTTGACAGAGCCATAAATTGCAAAGCCAGCGTTATTCACCAACACATCAATAGAATCAAATTTTTCTAAAACAGCTTTTGACATTTCTTCTACTTGTGATTTTTCTGACACATCACATTGACAGACAAATGTTGTGACATTGAATTTTTCTAATTCATTTGCAAGCTCATCCAATTTCTCTTTTCTTCTTGCAACTAGAATGAGGTTAGCACCAAGTTTTGCAAATTCAATTGCAGTTTGTTTGCCAATCCCAGAGGATGCTCCAGTAATTAGTACTGTTTTGTTTTTGAAATCCACAAATCAAAAAAATCGTTTGAAGATAAAGTGGTTTCTATGTGGCTTGAGGTTTTGAGATTCTACTCAAGGCCAATTTTACTAAAAGCAACCAAGTAATCGCAATTGGTACATAGTATGTTGCAATTCTCCAGCCTATTACAGCATCCCATGCTAAACCGCCCTGAGAAGCATCAAAGTCAAATGGATTCAGATTGTTAAGATATGCTACAATTCCAAATTCGGCAAGGCCAGAACCACCAATAGTTATTGGAAGATTTCCAATGGCATTTGCACCCATGACAGCCATGATAGAATCAAATGCGTTGATAACATATCCAGTTCCCATTGCAATGATCATAAATGAAATTCCATAAAATGACCAAGATGCTATTGAAAACAAAAATGATACTGTAAAGACTTTTTTTGATTCAGAAGTTTTGAGATTTTCTCTGCTCATAGTACATACTTCTTCCATCCAAGAGTTTGTTTGTTCGATATACTTGTTACCTTTCTCTTTTCCAAATCTTTGTACAAGTTTTCCTAATACTTTAGGAACTTGGAACGTACGTTTTGAAGACAAGAAGAATAGTACCATCCACAATGTAGTTACAGTAATGCTGGTTCCCAAAACTACTGCTGCAACAACATATGCTCCATTTAGCAATGCAATGATTCCTGCAATTATGGATAGCAGTCCAGCTGCAAATACTTCAGTTACAATATCCATTATTGCAATCCATGTTGATTTTGAAGGCTTTACTCCCTTTTTGTGCAAATAGTAGATTACAATGAATTCTGCTCCAATGAACATTGGAGTTGTAAATTTGATAAACTCACTACCGACGCGAACCCCAGTTAATTTCAAAACAGAATCAAAATTGCCAAGATACCTTCTTGCAATGTAGGCAAACTTGATTCCTTGAAGCCCTAGTTTGATCATCATTGCAACAACTGCGCCAACAAAGGGAAAGAAGCCAATTGCAAGAACATCTTCAGGTTTAATATCAAATTGAATAGCTATAATGATAATTGGAATGAGGGTAGCAGGAATAGCTGCAAGTCTCCAGTTCATTTGATGATTTCTTTCAAGGATCAAATATGAAAGTTGAGTAAATCAGTTCAGTAGAGTTTTCATGCCTAAAGTCAGGCACAAATTCTGTAATTAATTGAGATTAGCCTCAAAAAAAATACTAATTCTCAACTAGTTTGAAATATGAGCAGATTATGAATCAGACAGATTGAAGACCATTTTTGTTTCTGGAACTGCAGGCTCAGGGAAATCATTACTCTCATCAAAACTATATGATTACTATACAAAGAACGGTGCATTTACTGCAGTTCTAAATTTGGATCCTGGAGTAGAAAATCTGCCATATAGCTGTGACGTTGATGTTAGAGATTTTGTGGATATTGTATCTATTATGCAACAATATGATCTTGGTCCAAATGGTGCATTAGTTATGGCAGCTGATTTGATTGCATCAAAGATTGATGATATTCAAAATGAGGTAAACAGAGTGAATCCAGACTATCTGATTGTTGACACACCAGGTCAGATTGAATTATTTGCATATCGTTCCAGTGGACGTTTTCTTATAGACAACATTTCATCTGAAGAGAAAACAAGTGTATTTCTTTTTGATGGTGCATTAATTACAACTCCAGTTAACTTTGTGTCAATTGCGCTTTTAGCAACATCGATTAGATTACGACTTAACTTGCCAACAATTAATGTACTAACAAAAACTGATCTTATTGGAGCCAATCTCAAAAATATCCTACAATGGTCATCTAGTTTGAGTACTTTGGAGAGCGCTATTGCAAATGATGCAGATGGAGACACCTATACTTTGACTACAAACATTTTGAGAGGATTGAATCTAAGTGGATTTGCACAAGGACTAATTCCAATCTCAAATGTAACCGGAGACGGGTTTGTCAATCTAGAAGGAGCTCTTAGCAGAATTCTTAATTTGGGAGAAGAGGTAGAAGACTAGTGGCATCAAAAGTTACCATAAAAGCACCTTCCTCTACAGCAAATTTGGGTCCAGGATTTGACGTATTTGGTTTGGCAGTAGATGCATTTTATGACCAAGTGACTCTTACCAAAACAAAAAGTGGAATAACAATAGTAACTGATGACAACATTCCAACAAATCCAGATAACAACACTGCAGGACTGGTTGTAAAAAATATGAAAAAAAAATTCAAGATAAAAAGCGGAATAGAGATTAAAATTAAGAAAGGCGTTCCTGCAGGATTTGGAATGGGAAGTAGTGCAGCATCAGCTGCTGCTACTGCAGTAGCATTTGACAAATTATTTGGATTAAAGTTAGATGGAAATTCTCTAGTAGAATATGCAGGAACAGGCGAAAAAGCAAGTGCAGGATCAGTTCATTACGATAATGTAGCAGCTTCTGTACTAGGAGGATTTGTAATTGTTAAAACAAATCCACTCCAAGTAACCAGAATAGATCCGCCAACAAATCTTAGAATGTGTGTTGCTGTTCCAAAACTTGAGGTTCCAAAGAAAAAAACCAAGGTTTCAAGAGGAGTAATTCCAAAGAAGATAAAATTGACAGATAGTATTTTGAATTTATCAAACGCATCTGCAATCGTTGCAGGATTTTTGAAAAAAGATCCAGAATTGATTGGCAACTCAATCAAAGATGTGATTGTAGAACCTGCAAGAAAGCATATGATTCCAGGATTTGACAAGGTAAAAGAAAATGCCATAAAAGCAGGAGCATTAGGCGTGACAATTAGTGGCGCAGGACCTTCAGTAATTGCATTTTCTAAAAGTTCAGCAGATTTGAAAAAAATTAGTTCTGCAATGTCAAGAGGATTTGCATCAGCTAAAACAGAATGCCAAACAGTAATCTGCAAACCAAGCAAAGGTGCTGCAGACAAGAGAAAATGATTTGATGATTTATGAAAAAAGCAGTAGTTGTTTTCAGTGGAGGGGTTGACTCTGTTTGTGCAGTATCATTTCTAAAATCAAAGTACGAGTTGTACGGAATTACTTTTTCATATGGTCAAAAAGCAAACATGGAGATTTCTGCTGCTAAATCATTTGCAAAGAAACTAGGACTAAAGCAACACAAGATTATCGATATTGGTTTTATGAAAGAGTTGTACGGTGACTCTAATGTTTTGACAAGCGCAAAGAAAAAGATCCCAAGCAAATTTGAGTACTCTATAGTAGTACCAATCAGAAATGCAGTGTTTCTCTCAGTTGCATCTGCATGGGCATATACCCTAAACGCATCCCTAGTCGTATATGGCGCACATACAGGAGACAAGCATTATCCGGATTGCAGACCTATTTTTGCAAAGAAATTAGAATCAGCATTTAACCAAGGTGAGATTGACGGGATTAATTCAAAATTAAGAAAGAAGATAGAGATTTGGTCTCCATACAGAGAAGGATTATCAAAAAGCGACTTGTTAGAAAAGGGAAAGAAAGTGTTAGGCGATTCCATATTTAGAACATGGAGTTGTTATTCAAACAAAAAACTTCACTGCGGTGTTTGTGAGTCTTGCAATAACAGAAAGATTGCATTTGAGAAGGCAGGAATTACAGACAATACAAAATATCTAAAATAATTCTAGTATCTGTTTTTTAGAATCTTCTTTTTTAGAATAAATCCTCTTATTCCAATATACCATGCCAAGAAGATCAATCCAGTGATTCCCCACCAGATGTAGTTCTGAATGTCTGGAGATAGTTCCGATAGAGTTGCAACAACTTCTCTTGCAACCAACATGCAGACTGCAAGGACTATTGCAAATTCAATTGCATACCAAGTAAAGCTAGGCCATCCTTCTTTTGGGATATATGCAATCTTTCTTCCATCATCCATGAGTTTTTTGAAATAGAATCGGTATTTAATTTTTGAGTATCTAATATGCAGAATCTGAAGCCCGTTTTCTGATTAGAGTCATAATGCTCTCTTTTTCTTCTTTATTTTCATAAATTCCTCTAAATGCTGATGATGATAGTGTTGCATCGTTTCGGACACCACGCATCTTCATACATAGGTGCTCTGCATCAGCTAAAACAACTACTCCTTTAACACCTTGAGAGTAAAGCTCATCTGCTATGTTCTTGGTGAGTCGCTCTTGGATTTGGAGTCGTTTAGAGTATTTTTCAACTAGTCTAACAAGTTTTGAGATTCCAAAAACTCTGCCGTTTGGAGAGTATGCAATGTGAATTTTTCCAAAGAATGGAAGCATGTGGTGTTCACACATTGAGTAAAACTGAATATCACGTGCTACAACTACATCAGAGTCCTCTGAGAATTGAACTGCTAATTCTGAATCAGAGTCATATCCAGAAAAGATTTCCTGATACATGTTTGCGATTCTCTCAGGCGTTTCACGCAAGCCCTCACGGGTAGGATCTTCGCCAACTTCGATTATCAATTCTCTGACAAGTTTCTTTACACGTTCTTCATCCATTTTGATGATATGAGACGATTTTTTCTAGTATTTGAACGTAATCTGAAATTTAGGCTGGTGGCAACTATGGTGCGCCAATGAATTTGTGTAATTGAGGGACAACCTTGACTTCGTTGTAATGTGGAAAAACAACATCATACAAGTTCAATAACAAATCAAGTGAAGGTTCTGCCACACCATAAGTTGGTTGGATGATAAATCCATCAATGTCGTCTTTTGACACAATTTCAAAGATTTGGTTAACTAGTTGTGTGAAATCATCTGGTTTTGTTTTTGCGCTAACAACTACTTTGATGTAAGTTATCTTTTTTGCAGAGACTGACGATTCCAAGCATTTCATGGTATGACCAATCAGTTTCTCATAATGCTGAGAGTCTACAAAATCTGAATCCTTTGTTTTGAATTCAATTTTGACAATGTCAATAAATGGCAATACATGATTGAATCTGTCAATATCAAAACATGATGATTCTAGGTATGTTGGAATTTTTTTGTCCTGAATGTGTTTTGCGAGTTGTGCTACTGCTTGATGCTGAATGAGTGGATCACCGCCTGTGAAATTTACCTTGTATGTTTGGTTTTTCAGATTAGAGTCAATCAGTTTGTTTGCCTCCTCAATAGAGTATTCTGTTCCAGAATCAAGTGGAAGTGATTCTTTTGTATCACAGTAAAAACAAGTAAAGGGACAACCTGCTAGTCTTACAAAAAGTGTTTTTGTTCCATAAAGAATACCTTCTCCTTCTACGGATGTAAATATCTCAAATAGTCTGACTTTCAAGTAATGAGGGTAATTTTGTTCATTATTTATTCAGTGAGTTTCTAATGCATCACTGGTTCTTTTGTGTAGAACAATCCAGAGATAAAGAATACTATGCCTAGAATTCCGATTGTGCTTCCAATTAGTTCTACTTGACTTTGAAGATCTCCTTCCATTGGAGCCCATAACCATGCCATCAATGCGCCAACTACAATCATTGGGATTCCCACTCCAACTGTAATTGCTTTAGATGCCATGCTCAATCCTGTTTGGAAAATGTATAATAAGTTTATGATAATTTTTTGGAAGTTTGAAAATTATTCTTTGAGATTGACTATGAGTTGTTTTGCAGTAATGATCTTCTCTTGTGAATCATAGCTGATCACATAGAGTAATGCGTATGACCCATTAGGGAATGGTGTAACACTATGAATGATCATACTATTACCAGTTGTAAATTCTACAACATTTGGAGTGCAGCTAACACAACCAACTTTGTAGTTTTTAGATGAGTCATCACTATTCCAGGTGATCTCTACAGTTGCTGAATCACCATCATAGTTTGAGACAGAAGTTATGACGTTATCTAGTGGTTCTGCAAATGCTTGGTTTGTAGAAATTACACCTACTGCCAATACCAATAGTACTAGTAATGCTAAACTCTTCAATTCTCTTCCTCCAAGTCGTTTCGTAATTTGACCATATTTAGAAGATCTTTTTTGTAAATTTCAACAACACCTAGTCTTTCTAGTCTCTTTACTGCTCTCCACATAGTAGTTCTTGGTTGAAGGAATTTTTTTCTCAATTCGCTCTCAAAGACCTCTCCACCACTCTCAGAGATGAATTTTACAATCTCTTTGTCATCTTCTCTCATATCAGGTCTCAGATTAAAGATTGTATCAGGTGTTAGTCCATCTGTAGTTGGTTTTGTGGTTTGGATAGTCTCAGTTTGAATGACTTTAGTTTGTAGTTGAGGTTTTGATTGTCTCTTCTTTGCTATAATTACACCTGCAATGGCAGCTGCTGCAATTGGACCAGCAATCATACCAATAGTTACAAGATCAAATGAAGACTCTGATGGTGTTGTAGGTGTCTCTACTGGAGTGCTAAAGATATAATCAATTTGTGCTGAACCAATAGGAATTTCTAATTTAATTTGGGAATCTAATTGTTCCATGTTTTCAGGTAAAATGTTCATTCCAACAATGACAGAATTTTCTGGCATTAGTAAGGAATAGTTTGTAGGAGAATCAAATGAAAATGTCCAGATTCTACCTTCTTTTGAAATCAAGTCATGAATATCATAGTTAACGCTAATAGAGGAATAGTCACCTGTCTGAATTATTGCCGTGTCATTAATGACTTCACCAGATAAAGTCGAACCATCAGATCCAATTGCGACAAAGTTGTCAATGGATGAACCAAAGAGACTTAGCTCAAAGTTTGAAGAATCTACATCAATCTGAGATGAGATGTGTGTCGAACCATCAGCATTGATGATTAGATCAAGAGTTCGAGTAGTGGCAAATGAGGTCTGCAAAGGTATCGTTAGTGCTACAACTAACAATCCAGCAACTATCAGAGGTGTATTGACCATTGTATCGATGATACCATCAGTCCTTACAAAAAGCATTCCATGTTCTCGAGACTCTGTCCTATGAATTGGTACAATTTCTGGATTCATTGGCTAATACCTCAGATTCATACTCTCCACGAGTCCCTGAAATCTCTTAAATTCCTGGAAAAACTGAAGTCCTTTTTCAGTGATTTGAAAGACTCTATTTCTGTCATTTTTGACAGACTCGACCAAGCCTGCTTCTACCAGTTTCTCACATTTGTCTAGTACTGCATAGTGAGATAGGTTGGCTTTGCGAGATATTGCAGATATAATGATTCCTTCACGACCGCCATCAGCAGTAACGCTTAGGATATCACCCATGATGCCCATTTCGGACCTGTATTGTTGTTTTGACATGGAATAGTATACAATCAATTAGTTATTGAGGAATGTTTTGAAACGCCATAGCGGAACGCAAAGCGGAACGCCATTTTGAATGGAAAAAATGGGCAATTTTTAGCAAAATGATTGCGGGGAAGAAAATTCCTAGAAATTCTGTGCCTGGTTTTTTGTGTGGAAAATACCAGTTTTCATGCAAAGATCAGACTTATTGAAAAATCAAAGAAAAATGCTTCAATTTGGCCGATTTTGTAGAAATTCACTATATAAAGAACAGAATGATTCCTGTCCGTTCCTAATGTATGATTTTGAAGTGTATTACTCATGGTAAAACCCCAAAATAGAACTATTGGTGTTATTGCTGTCCTTTTGATGCTTGGTGCATCCCCAATTACTGTAACCTATTCGTTTGCAGATAATATTGGAGTGTATGAGCCAAAAGGTAGTTCCAAAAATGAGGGACTAGGAGTGATCCTAACTGAAGAAATGGTTGATGGAAAGCTCAAAGTCCAACGTTATGCCTTGCCATCAGATACTTCAAAAGAAGACATGCAGAGAATGCTGTCAACTGAAACATCAGGATGGGCAGTAATGAATTACAAGGCCTATAATGCTGGAATCACTCTCTTTGATGGAAAAGCAGTAAAGGTCGGGCAAAACTTGTGGGAGATTTCAACTAATGGAGTCCTAAGTCTTGGAGATAGAGAGTTTGACCTAGAATTAAGTGGAAAATCCAATGGTTCCCATGTAGAACTGCATGGAACTGCCTCAGATGAGGATCTCAGTTACAAAGTTGTATTTTCTGGCAAGTTTTCAGAAAATGAGAATGTCTTTGAAATTTTCTTCAATTCTGCAGTAAATCCTGAGATGGGTCAAAATATCAAATTTCTTCAGATAGGAACTACCAGTTTTGAAAAATCAGTTGATTCCAACCAAGAGTTCAGAAATTCAATTTTGGTGATATAATTCACCACATTTTTCCTTTTTTTGAGTAAAAATCATTCACCTTGTCAGCTTTGGGATTCATAGTAACTTTTTATTCCCATTTTAGAAAGTAAATCATAAAATGTTTGATAAATTCAAGAATGAAGAGGGCGGAGAGATGGTAGAAGAAAGACCTGAAGAAAATACTGAACAAGAGACCCAAGAAACTACAGTTTCAGAGACTCCAAGCCAGATTGGAATTGGGGAATTAATGGGAAAACGTGCTCAACTTGAAGAGGCTATTGATTATGTCGGTTTGATGATTAAAAATCTCAAAGACAAGCGAACCTTGCTTGAAAAGGATATTGAAGAAGAATCTGTTGATATCAAGAATCTCAAAGAGAAACTCCAAAAGGTCAACGAGTACATTGAGGAGGAAAACAGAGGGATTTCAGAACTGGCTGAGAAGAGAAAGCAGGTAGAATCTGAAGCTGACGAGGTAGGCACCATAATCAACAATTTGCGAGAGAAACTATCTGATGTTGATAGAGTTATTGATGATGAGGGAAGCAGAGTCAGAAAGATTAAGGAATCTCGAGAGTCTGCAGAGTAAATTTTAAGATTTTAAAAACTATTTTTTCTAGTAAAATTTGGACGAGGATTCTGTTGACGATGTTGTTTGTGTTGGAACTGATGGGAACATCTGTCCTGCGGAACTTTCTGCAACAGCTGCTGCCTCTTTAAGAATTGCTTCAGATTCAGCGTTTGTGGTTTCATCGGTTCCAAATGCTGCGTCACCTGAGAAACTTTCAGTCATGAATCCACCTAGCATTTCAGCCATTTGACCAATTTCAGCTTCAGCTCCAGGCATTACTTTTCCTAATGATGATTTGAGATTCTTCATCAATCCCATTGTTGGCATGATTGCCACAACAGTATCTCCAAGATCACTAAATGTTGTTAATCGCAATTCGATTTGTTCTAAAGCAATTCTTGCACTGCTCATGATTTTGATAACTTTTCTAATTTCTGCTAATTCATTTCCTAAAACTTTGGCCGATTGAGTATCATGTTTCTGAGTTGCGTCAACTATTCTTGCAAATAGTTGTCCATCACGTTCCTGCAAGCCTGACAACATTTTATCTAATTTTTGAATCTGTAATCGTAATCTTTTGACTCCTTCTTGCACTCGGGGTTTAAGAGCACCTTTAGGTTTAACAGCATCGCCAATTTTTTCGCCAATATTTGGAGTAGGTGGTTTAGTCCACTTGTTGCTCAAATTAGCCATGATTTTGATTCAGAAAAATGTACTTAATTTCAGGTGTAAAGAATGATTCACAGCATGTGTAACTTGACTAACAAAGAGCATAATTCAATCCAAAAATCTATTTACCATTTTTCAAGGCATAACTCATGAGCGAACCCTTTGGTTTTGATTTGCCAGATAATTCCAAAGAACTTACGGATAAAGAATATGTCAATTTAGTAAATCGTATCAGAGGGAATTTTCTTAGCTATGTGTCAGTCCTAGATTCAACACTTACTGTGATAATTTCAGACTTATTTTTGCGAGACAAAAACGATTTCCCATTATGGGCAAAAACAGTGTTTGATGAGGATAGAACAGCATCATTTGGAACAAAAATAGTTTGGATATCACGAATCATGAAAAATCATAAAGATTTCAAAAAAGCAATTGATGAAAAAACAAGAGTAAAGATTCAGCAAAAGCTAAATGAGATCAGAGAAATTAGAAATGACTTTGCACATAATTTTGCACATAACAAAAGGATAGAAGAAGAAAATGTTAAAAACAGAATTATCAAATTATATGATTTTGAAGAAGGTATGACTACTCCAAAATTATTCAAGATGGAAGAGATTATGGATTTAATAAATGACCCATGGATTTTAGAGCAATTAGAAAAGATAGAAACACTAACGAAAAATATTAGGGAAGATTAGAAATTTATTTTTATAATGGAATTTTCAAATTATTTTTGTGAATAAAAAAATTATCATTATTCCCATCATAGCAATTATAGGAGTTTTTACAATAATGTCTTTGGATTCATCTGAAGAAGATGACGATGTTGTTTTTCATGTAACATTGGCAGATCCACAATTATATCAAGATGGAATCCATACAGACACTTTTGAAATAGAAAGTGGTGAATATTATTTTAGATTTGTTCCAAATGGAAGTAGTCCGGAGATTTTATCAATTTCACTAGATGGTTATAATCTAGAATTTTCGGAAGATTTCAAATTAAAAAATACATTACATGAAACAGGAATTTCTGAATATTTTACGTGGGAGTATCTTGGAGAGAATAAAGTTGTGATTCTAGAAGATCAGAAAATAGAGATCAGTATCAATCCAAATGGAAATCTGATGGGTTCAGTATCAGTAAGTATTTTACAAAATTAAAAGAGGCGTAATCCCCTTCATTGCAGAACTATGAGAGATTCCCTCTCGTTATCAAACGACCTTAGCGCCTGATTGCCTATATCGTTCTGCGGGGTTACGCAGTTTTAGTCGATAGGAATTATATCCTTCGGCATTATTTATTGTAGGAACTTTAACTATTTAACAGTTCACCTAATAAATTACAAATAATTCTATAATTATTGAAATATTTCAATCCTATTTCATAAAAATCGATCTATAAATTACTAATTTTTTTGTAAAAGCTATTGAGTTTATCAGGAAAAGTTGCCATTGTAACTGGTGGAAGTAGAGGTATTGGATATGCCACTGCAAAAGTTTTGTCAGAAAATGGTGCCAATGTAACAATTATTGGAAAAGATCAAGACCGATTAGAAAAAACATCATCTGAAATTCCAAATTCGCTTGCAGTTGTAGCTGATGTTAGGAAAACGGAGGATGTAAAAAATGCAGTTAAAAAAACTGTGGAACAATTTGGTGGATTAGACATTCTTGTAAACAATGCAGGTGTTTTTCCAAGAATAAAAAAATTACATGAGATTAACGAGGAAGAATGGGATGAAGTTTTAGATGTAAATCTTACAGGACAGTTTAGAGTAACAAAAGAAGCAATTCCTCATTTACAAAAAACATCTGGTTCAATAATTAACATTTCATCAGATGCAGGACTAAAAGCATATCAAGGATTTAATGCAGATGCATATTCTGCAACAAAAGCAGCATTAATTATCCTCACAAAATGTTGGGCACTTGAATACTCCAAAGATAAGATCAGAGTCAATTGTATTTGTCCAGGAGTAGTAGACACTGATATGACTAAACCATTTGTCAAAACTCAAAAAGACAGAGATTTCATGGATGCAGAACACCCACTAGGAAGAATGGGAAAACCTGAAGAAGTAGCAAAGGCCGTACTTTATTTTGCCTCAGATGATGCAGCATGGACTACAGGAGCAATTCTAGCAGTTGATGGGGGGGAATCAACGAAATAAATTCACATGAATTTAATAGCACCAAAAAAGAGTGAATCATGATGAAGGATAGAAAGGCAAAAGCAAAGTTGATTATATTATTAGGAATTATTTGGATAATCGTATCTTTACCACTCCCTTGGATTATTAACAATCCACTAGTTTCAGAATCTCAATTTTTCACAATTCTTGGAATTATTGGAATCATTTCAATTCCATTTATTGTACTTGGTGTAGTATGGACATTAAAGCCAGAGCTAACAACTTAGGAAATACATTTTGAAGAACATACCAATTTCAGACAAGTTTCCTGAATTAGATATTGCTATCAAGGCAGCACAAAAAGCAGGGGATGTTATTTTAGAGATTTACAAAGGAGAATTTGAAGAATTTACAAAAAAAGATGATTCGCCAATTACAGAGGCAGATCTAAAAAGTAACGAGATAATCAAAGAAATTTTATCCCAAACAAAGCACAAAATTTTGTCTGAGGAAGACAAGGATGATCAAAGTAGATTATCTGAAGAGATAATTTGGATAGTAGATCCTCTAGACGGTACTTCTGATTTTATTGATAAAACAGGTGAATTTACTGTAATGATTGCACTTGTGAAAAACAAAAAGCCAATTTTGGGAGTGATTGGTTGGCCAACTGAAAAAACATTGTTTGCAGCACAAGAAGGAAAAGGAGCATTTAGATATTCTAATGAAGAATGGAAGAAAATTACAGTAACTGCAACAGATGAACTTTCAAAATGCAGAACCGTTGGTTCAAGACATCATCTATCAGACAAAGAAAAATCATTCATCAAAAAACTAGGAATTGAAGATTTTACAAGTATAGGTAGCTCATTAAAGGTGGGAAAAATTGCATCAGGAGAAGCTGAAGCATACATTACAACTACAAACAAAATGAAAGAATGGGATTCAGCTGCATCGCATTGTATTATCTCGGAGGCAGGTGGAAAAATGACAGATATGTCAGGAAATGAGATTTCATATAACAATAAAGAAGTCCATCACCAAAACGGAATTCTAGTTACAAATGGAATTATTCATCAAACAATAGTTGATGAATTTAAAAAATTAGAGTAGGTTTCTTGATTTAAGAAATTCCTTTACTTTGTTTGCACTATCATCAAGTGATTCATTTTCTGTATCAACTATGAGATCTGCTTTTTCAGGAGCCTCGTAAGGATCATCAATTCCTGTAAATCCTTTGATTTCTCCTTTTCTTGCCTTGGCATACATGCCTTTGACATCTCTTTTCTCACATTCTTCTAGTGAACATTTGACATAGCATTCTGCAAACTGATCACCTGCATCGACAATGGTTCTTGCATTTTCTCTGTTCTCAAGATATGGTGAAACTAGAGATACTGCACTTGGAACACCATGTTTTA
The DNA here is from genome assembly GCA_003702545.1 of Candidatus Nitrosopumilus sp. Taxonomy (GTDB): domain Archaea; phylum Thermoproteota; class Nitrososphaeria; order Nitrososphaerales; family Nitrosopumilaceae; genus Nitrosopumilus. The sequence continues at coordinate 3,277 of REGK01000010.1, read as the reverse complement.
GCAATAGTTTTGCCAAGTGTGCAACTTTTTTGTTGTGTTCATCACGTCCTGCTTTTGAAAAGTCTTTTGGAGAAAACCATTCTCTTAATTCATCTCCGTCAAGCATTGCCAAATTTGGAATGTCTTTTTGCAAGTCTTTTACGATGGTAGTCTTTCCAGAACATGGAAGACCAGTCATCCAAAGAACAAAAGGTTTCATGGAAAAAATTTCTGATTTACCCATAAAGAGCTTACGTTAATTTTGAACCCAGGACTGATTTTCTAGATATTCAATTTCTTTAATCATGTCTTCCATCTTTTTAGAAATTGTCATGACCGATTTAAATTGGTCATACATATCCATCTCTTCTTCTTTTGTTAAGACTTCAGCCTCTGCTTTATCAAAAAAGTCTTCTTCTTTGTTCATATGATCCATAAGATACACAGAATATGTTTTCAAATATCTTGCAACAGGCTCTCTTGCATCTTCACCTTCTTTCCATCTTTTGAGATGTTTTTTGATTTGTAACGCAATTCTCCTAGAAAATTCATGTTCAATTAAAAGTCCTCTAATCTCTTGTTTTAGGTGATCATATGTTGCAACACATGGAAAATACGAGTCCTCTTCTCTAGAATAATGAATAGAGTCCAAAAATTCTTCAATAATTAATGTAATTTTATCAATATCAGAAAAAGGAATGTCTTTTCCTGCATAAAGTTCTGTATAACATTTTATGATGACTTTTTCTAATCGGCGTATCTGTTTATGATCTTCACGTAATGTCTCAGTACCACTCAAGTAAGAAAATTACATTGTGGTTGATTTAATGTGTATCTAAAATCACTACTGAGCCTAAAATGATCAACTAAATCTAGTTTAATTTTTATCCGAAGATATTGAGATGCAGTCATAAATGAATCCAATAATTCTGTCTATTTTGAATTTGATTAGAGGGCAAAGTAGTGAAATCCCACTAACTAATTTTGATTCAAGTTTTATCTTTGAGAAATTTGCTGAGATACAGAATTCAGTTGGAACACTATCTACTCAAGATGGTTTCATAGCTCCAGCTCATGTAATTTTACTTGCAGCAGGGGTTGTAATCTTTCTTGGAGTTGCAGGGGAGGCATTTTTCAAAAGAACTGGAATTCCAGATGTTGCATTTTTGATGGTTTTAGGAGTCATTTTGGGCCCGGTACTTGGTTTGATTCAGCCAGAAGCTGTACTTCAGGTGGTACCATACTTTGCAGCACTTGCATTGATAATAATCATGTTTGATGGTGGATTGAATTTAGATATCAAACATGTGATAAGAACTGCGCATTTTTCATCAACACTAGCTATTCTTGGTTTCATTTTATCAGTTGCAATGATTTCAATTGCAGCTCATTATGCGTTAGGATGGCTTTGGCTAGAGAGCATACTGCTAGGTTCGATTGTAGGAGGAAGTAGCTCTGCAATCGTATTTGGACTAGTCAGAAATGTCAAAATTTCAGAAGAGACAAAGTCAATGCTTAGTTTTGAATCAGCATTAACTGATATTTTGGCCACAATAGTAGCATTCATTCTATTTGAGGCAGTACTTGCAGGAACATTTGATTTACAGATATTACAAGAGACTATTGGAAGAGCAGTTGTAGTAGGCCTAGTTCTTGGATTTGGTGTAGGAATTCCTTGGATGTATATATCAACAAAGCTTGGAAATGCTCAACACGCATACATGCTCACATTAGGAATTTTGTTTGTACTATTCTTCTTGGCAAACTCATTTGGAGAGTCAGGTGCTTTGACTGCCTTGGTATTTGGTTTGATGTTAGGAAACAAAAATCACCTTGCACGTATTCTTCGATTCAAACTTCCAAAAATTGAGACAGATGATCCTACTCACAACCAGCTCACATTTTTGGTAAGAGCATTCTTCTTTGTGTTTGTTGGATTGATGGCAAGTTTTGGGCAAATAGAATACATGATATTTGGAATTTTAATTACAATTGCAGTTTTCTTTGGAAGAGGAATCGTTACAAGAATAACACTAACGAAAAGATTTTCCAAGTTAGATAAAGCTGTTACAAACTCTATGATTCCTAGAGGATTAGCTGCAGCTGTTCTTGCAACATATCCGATAACAATGGGACTTCCAAATGCTGAAGCATATCCGCAAATAATATTCTTCATTATTTTATCATCTGTAATTATCACAACAATTGGAATGGGAAGATCAAAAAATATTCCACCGCCTGATCCAGTAAAAGGTGGATTTGTAAAGCCACCTGAAAATCCTGAGGATACATCTAAAGATGAATCAGAAGAAATTATTGACGAGTCAAAAGAAGGTGGATTTGTAAAGAAAGTAAATTCTCACGAATAATTATAGATCTAGGGACTCTTTGAGTCCTTTGTACCTATTTCTGATAGTAACTTCAGTCACATTTGCAGCCTCAGCGATGTCTCTCTGAGTCTTATCCTCACCATTTTTGACACAAGATAGGTACAATGCTGCAGCTGCTAGACCCATTGGATCTTTTCCTGCTGAAACCTCGTTTTCTTGTGCTTTTTTGAGAACTTTGATTGCATATCTTTTTGTTTTCTCTGCGATTCCAATTCTGCTTGCAATTCTTGCAACACATTGAATTGAATCAGTAACTGGCATCTTCAATTCAAGTTCTTTGACTAGTAATCTGTAACATCTTGCAATATCTTTTCTTTTGATATTTGCTGCTTGCTCCACATCTTTGAGATTTCTTGGGGTTTCAGTATCACGACATGCAGCATAAAGTGCTGATGCCATTAATGCTGAAATGGAACGACCTCGAACAAGACCTTTGTCAAGAGCTTTTCTGTAAATGTAAGCTGCTTTTTCAATTACTGCGTCTGAAATTGCAAGTTTGTCTTTTAGTCTGTTTAATTCGCTAAATGCTTGTCTAAAGTTTCTATCAACTGGTTCATGAACCTGACTTCTACTATCCCAAGTTCTTAATCTCTCAATGGTGCTTTTCATTGAAGCAGTAAGTGGTCTGCCAGAAGCATCCTTGTTTACTGGATTGATGATTGTTGCAAGACCCATGTCATGCATCGTCAATGATGTAGGAGCTCCTGCTCTTGCTCTATCTCCATGTTCATCTTGTGTAAAGGAACGCCATTCAGGGCCTGCCTCTTGTAATTTTTCAGTAATTACAAAACCACATTTGGAGCAAAACATTTCTCCAGATTCATTATCAGTTACTAATTTTCCCTGTGCACATCTTGGACAGAGTTCTTTTGCTTTACTTACCATAATTGATTCTGGAATCCTAGGAT
>REGK01000009.1:16156-31343 GCA_003702545.1 Candidatus Nitrosopumilus sp. | reverse complement strand
AAAAAGCTACAGTTACTGGTTACACCGCATGTTCAAACCAATACTATGCAACTAGAGCAAGATTGGCATATCATCCTGCTGACAAAAGATTTGGTTCTTTCAGTGGAGTGAACATGAGTGTTGAAGGTGTCAAAATCAAAGAACAAACACAACAAGCACCACCTCCACCATCCCCTGAACCACCAAAACCTTCTGGCACACTTCCAAAAGGAATGGGTGATGCACCACAGACTAGTGCAAGTAGTGGAGATGGGAAATCAAGACAAGAACAACTAGAAGACTACGAAAAAGATTACTTGCAACGAATTGAACAACAAAAAGCAGAACGTGAACAAGCTTCTCAAAAAGCACTTCAAGCAGAAATTGAAGCAAAAGCTAAACAAACACGTGGTAGCTTACCAAAAGGTTTTGAACCCGCACCGGAATCAGAACCAGAACCTGCTAAACCAAAAGGTACACTTCCAAAAGGTTTCTGACCTTTCACCTTTTCACTTTATTTTATTCTAAATTTTTAAAATCTTCAAACACTTCTTTTGCATGTCCTGCAGGTTTTACTTTTGGATATATTTTGAAAATCTTGCCTTTCTCATTTACTAGAAAAGTGCTTCTCATAACTCCCATGTACTCTCTACCCATGAATTTTTTCTTTCCCCAAACGCCAAACATCTTTGATACTTCTTTATCTACATCTGCTAATAGTGGATACTTGATTTTCATCTTATCGCAGAATTTTTTGTGAGAATCTACATCATCAGGACTGATCCCAATTATTTCAATTCCTTCTTTTTGAAATTTTTTATAGTCTTTTGAAAATTCATCTGCTTCAGTGGTACATCCAGGGGTAAAGTCTTTTGGGTAAAAGTAGATTGCATGCTTTTTACCTTTAAAATCAGAAGATTTGACTTTGTTACCATTTGCATCATTTGTGGTAAATTTTGGAACTGAATCCCCTTCTGATATCATATGTACAAAATTGAATGATTCTATAATTAATTACTTTTTGATCTGATTCGAACATAATTCTAATCCGAATCTTTTATATGGAAACTGACGGGGCTGTTTTGAATATGGTTAGTCCAAGAAACTGGTTTGCAGAAGCAATTGCCACATTTGCATTGGTCTTCTTTGGTCCATTGTCTGTTATTCTTGCAGCTGCAGTTTTTGGTGATGGATTAACTATTGAAGGAATTATTATGATATCTTTAGGTCATGGTGCCGCAATTGCATTTATGGTATATGCATTTGGACACGTTTCTGGCGCTCACATTAACCCTGCAGTCACTATTCCGATGATGATCACAAAAAAGATTGGAATTGCAGATGGAATTGGCTATATTATCTTCCAAATAATTGGTGCAATAGTTGCAACTGGTACTTTGATTGCTTTGTTCCCTGAAATTGGAAAGCCTGTTTTCTGGGGTGCACATGGCGGACCAAGTGAATTGCTTGGTGGCAGTTTGATGTCTGGCTTAGTATTAGAAATGATTATGACTTTCTTCTTAGTTGTTGTAATCTTTATGACTGCCGTTCACAAGAAAGCTCCAAAGAGTGTTTATGGTGCTGTAATTGGTGGTATGGTGTTCTTATTACACTTGGTGGGTGTCCCACTAACTGGAGCATCCATGAACCCCGCAAGATCATTGTCTCCAACATTACTTTCTGGTGATGCTGGTTTGTGGGAGGTTCAATGGCTCTATTGGGTAGGCCCAATTGTTGGCGGTATTATTGCTGGATTGATAATGAATTACATCTATGTAAATAAAGCAGAAAAAGAAGCATAATCCCAACATTTTTAAAAATTTAAAATAATTTTTTCTGTATGAGTTCTACTGATGAAATCTCATCAATGTTTGATTCAGAATCTCAGAAATTAGAAAATTTTCTCTCAAAAATATCTGATAAAATGGAAATTTCTGAAATTGTAGAAACTTACTACCAAGTCATGAATGTAACATCGATGATCTCTATGCTTAAGCAGCAATTAGATCCTAAAACCCACAAAAATCTGTTGACTCAAATCGACAAAACTGAGCAAGTCATTTTAGGAAAATTTAACACTGACACACATCCAAAAATTTTAGAAAATCTCTCAAACTCTATTCAAGAGATGACAAAAATATTGCAATCAAGTCCTGGCGAAAAAACTAAGGAGCAAATTGAAAACGAATCTCAAATGTTTGAAGAATTACGAAAAAAGATGAGTACAAAAGAGTTTGTTGAACAATATGACAAAGGATTGGCATGATTGAACAACTAGCAAAAAACCTCGTTTCTCTAAAAAAAGAATTTGCAAAAAACTATGATGGAAAAAGTCAGATGCAAGAAGTGATCCCAACTTCTACGTCTGATTCATTTCCTATAAAACAACAAAATTTAGAATTACTTCATCAATTTGCAACCAAGAATCCGATCTACTACCATTCTTATGAAGAAACAATCGGTAACACAAAATGTGTTGTCTATGAAGGTGACATTAACAAGTATTGGTTGAATAGTATTCAACATGGTTCTAGTAATGCACCATTTTCTCCAACTTGGATAATGTCTGCTTATGTTGCAGCATTAATGACTAAAGAACTTGGATATTCAGAAGTGATTGATATTGGTTCAGGTGATGGTAGAATTGCTTTTTGTGCCAAAATCTTGGATATAGAAGCCTATAGTGTCGAACTAGATGAATTATTAGTAGAACTTCAAAAGACACTTGTAACTACCCTTGATTTTCATCCCTTTTGTTCTGATGCAACTATCTTTGATTATTCATCCTTGAATCTGAATCACCCTGTATTCTTCATTGGAGGGCTTGCTCAAATGGGCGGTGTTGCTTTGGCAACTGGTGTTATTGATAAAATCCAATCACATGAATTTTGGAAACAGACTGGTTGGGTTTTTGCAGGTACATATTCTCAAAAATATGCCCCAGATCCAAAAAATGAGGCTGGTTGGGGAACTTTGATTGAAGAAAACAAACTTCAAAAAACACAAACAATTTCCTTGCCAACTGTTTGGACATTTCATGAAATAGATGAAACGCCGTACATTTTTGCAGAATCCTTGTAATCGCAATCCAAATTAAGCGTAGATTCCCCAAAGTTTTCGGACTCGTTGCATAGCTTGGATAGTGCGAACGCTTGCGGAGCGTTAGGTCGCCGGTTCGAATCCGGTCGGGTCCGCTAATAATTTTACAAAATTCATTAAACCGTTTCTAAAATCTATGTTATGTATGGTGATGCATGGGATGACATGTCCTCAGAATATGATAACTGTGTTGAGAATAACTCCAACCCTGTAATTTCCAACTTCATTGATGAAGAAATCCAAATTATTTCCAATATTTGCAAAAAGTTCATTCAACCTGATAAAAAATACACTATAATTGATCTTGGATGTGGAACTGGCAGAGTACTATTTTCTTTGTATAATATTTTTGGGGATTCCATAACTTATTGTGGTCTTGATGCATCAGAATCAATGATTCATCTATCAAAAACAAAACAATCTAAATTAAACTACAAAAATATATCATTTCAAAAATATGATGTTACCAATTCTCAAATAGATGAATTGTTTGATAATGATTCTATCAAAATCCCAATGTGTGTATACAACACAATAGGTGTAATCCCAGTTTTAAGACGAGAACAATTTTTTGAGAATATGAAAAGACTTGCAGGAACAGACGGATTTGCTTTAATATCTGCATTTAACGGAGATGATTTTACTTTTGTGTCTCCTCAAATTTATTGTCCAATGAAAAGTATGGTAAAACAAATAGATGATGATTCCTTTGATGAGCAAAAATTGGCATTTAGAAACAGTCTTGGATACTATAGTCAATGGTTCAAAAAAATACAGATTCAAAAACTCCTAAAATCTGATGTGGAACCAATCCCAATACAGGTACCTGTTGATAGTACTCCCCACATTTTAGGTCATGTTTTTGTTGATAGATTTATTGAAACTTAGGCTGTTGCAAGGCAGTGCAGTCCTACTAGTTAAATCAAAATTTTAGTCAATTTTGTCAATGTCTCAAATAGAAGATCAATACAACGAATTTACAAATGCAATTACACAGACTGTCTCAAATGTTGATGTTGATCTATTGGTAAAGATGATGTATCTTGAAAGAAAACTTCCTGATGCTCCACCTAAGGTAGAATTAACTATCGACTATAATCCTGGCACAAATATTCAAAACAAAGAAGGTGCAATTCGAGCAAAATATGGATTCCCAATGAATGTTGGTGAACATGGATTAACTTTGGTTGGTCAAATGACAGTTCCTCTCATTGAAGAACTTTCCAAAGACAGAGATGTCAAATTCATCACTGGAAAAGCAACTCCTGCATCCTATTAGCACCAAAAATAACATTTTGTTTTTTATTTTAGATCTGCTATTGGCACTAGAATGATTTTTTTAATTTAGTTAAATGTGATTCTCAATTTATTATAGTATGAAGAAGTTCACATCAAGAGGAATTTGAATTTGCGAGGATTTTTTGAGTCATTAATTGTATTTGGTATTATGACTGGTTTATTGTTGCCTGCACGATTGCTCTTTGTAGAGTTTGTTTCTGATGATTGGCTTGGTTCATTTGGTGTAATTACTGCAATTTCTCTTTCTGTCATAATTTTAGCAAAGAAAAAGAAATTGGGATTTTTTGGCCCTATGCTTGAGAGACAAATTTACAAATTCCAAAAAGGGAAACGTGGAATTGCTGTGTTTGGTGAATCTATCTTTTTACTTTTGGTATTGGGTACAATGATTGTGGCAATTGATCAAGGTGGCTCAATTCATTCTGAGTATCTGCTACAAAGTTCTCAAAATATTCCTGTTGTTGACTCTCCTGAACAAGTTTTAGAGATGACAAATCAAATGACTCCAACTGATTGGGTTGTTGGATTTTTGTTAGCTCCCTCTGCACTACTAACTGAATTTCCTAAGATGAGTGCTGCAATTGCATCTATTGATAATTCCCTTGATGGGTGGCTAATGCATTTCTATACGGTGGGATTTGTAGAATATTTGGAGTTATTAGGAATTTTGATTTTCTATAGGATCACATTCAAGAAAAAAATTTCTACTGCAACAAGTCAGTTGCATGTCAAGGCTGCAATTTAGAATTCTTACGATATACAGATCTTAAATATTATGACGTAATATGACTATTGTGAGCAAGGAAAATTCTGATTATTTGTCAATTAAAGTTCAAGATATTATGACGCGTGCACTAATCACTGTTAATCCTAATACCACTGTACTTCAGGTTGCAAAAATGATGGAACAAGGAGGAATTGGTGCTGTTATTGTAAAAGACGGTGATGATCTTGTTGGTATTGTTACTGACAGAGATTATGCAACAAAAGTTGCTGCAAACAATCTATCTTTTGATACAACTGTTGAAAAAATAATGTCCTCTCCATTAATCACAATAAATCAAGGTGAATCTATTTCTACTTCAGCTGAAATAATGGCTAGTAAAAAAATAAGAAAACTTGCTGTATCTGATAATGGCAATATTACTGGAATCATAACTTCAACTGATTTGGTAAATCAATTAGCAAAGTAGCTAGTATGTTTTTGTCTTTCTAAGGAATAATGTGACTGATGCCATATAGCATGCAGTAGCAATAACTTCTGAAATCAATGATGCTAAGAATGGTTCCATTCCAATTTCTAGGAAATAATAAAAAGTTGGCCATCTGATTCCAAGATATACAATCTCTCCTACTCCAAAAGATGAAACTAGTGCAAGTAACTCTCTTCTGATTACCTCCTTTCTCATTGATTTGTAACGTTCTTTGTTGTCCCAATAGAATAATCCTGAAAAAATTCCAAAATAAACAACGTATCCGAAGATAATTGTAAATGTCGTAGTAAGGAAACTGTCAAAATCTGCCAACATTTGTGCAAATGCTGCCGAAAGTGATGCAGAAATTATAAAGCAAATCAGAAAACTTCTGTTAATTCTAAGTAACTGTTGATTTGATTTCATGTTTTTTTTAAAATTTGATAACTAATATTTTGTTAGAGTCCATGAAAAATATGAAGAGATGTAAATGGGCAGCTGAGGAACCAAACATAACTTATCATGATAAAGAATGGGGACGACCTCAACATGATGATCAAAAATTATTTGAATTTTTGATTTTAGAAGGTGCTCAGGCTGGTCTTTCGTGGGTAACCATTCTTAAGCGAAGAAATGGTTACAAAAAAGCATTTTCTGATTTTGATGCCATCAAAGTTTCAAAATACTCTCAAAAACGTGTATCAAAACTATTACAAGATGAATCCATTATTAGAAATAAACTCAAAATTAATTCTGCAATAAACAATGCAAAACAGTTTCTAAAAATCCAAGACGAGTTTGGTTCTTTTGACAAGTACCTATGGAATTTTGTAAATGGCATGCCCATCAAAAATAAATTCAAAAAATTTTCTGATTTGCCTGCCTCTACTGAATTATCTGAAAAACTAAGCAAAGACCTCAAAAAACGTGGATTTACTTTTGTAGGTCCTACAATATGTTATGCATTAATGCAGGCAGTAGGAATGGTCAATGATCATACGTCAGAGTGCTATTTGTATGGAAAATAATTTTATTCCCCTACAATCTTGACAAATCATGGCAGAAGGAAAATTTGCAACATCTGTAACTTGTATGGATGGTAGAATTCAACTACCTCTTGCAAAGTGGATCAAAGAAAACTACTCTGTTGATTATGTTGATGCAATTACAGAACCAGGTGTTGACAAAAAAGTTTCAGATAATTCTGATCTTGAATCCATAAAACACAAAGTTGGTATTTCAATCAATGCACACAAATCCGAACTAATCGTAGTATCTGGTCACTATGATTGTGCTGGCAATCCAGTTTCAGATGATGAACACAAATCTCAAATCAAAAAAGGTGTAGAAGTAATTTCATCTTGGAACACAGGTGCTAAAGTTATTGGCGTTTGGGTAGATGACACTTGGAATATCAACGTGTTATAGAATAATGGATTCAAAACTTTCTCATTTTTCTAAAACAGCTGGTCCTGGAATCTTATTTGCTTGTACTGCAATTGGAGTGTCTCATCTTGTTCAATCGACTCGTGCAGGTGCAGATTTTGGTCTGCTAATTCTGGGCTTTGTGATTGTAGTTACTTTGTTAAAATACCCCTTCTTTGAATATGGGTCTCGTTATGCAAACTCTACTCAAACTAGTATAATAGATGGATACAAAAAACTTGGAACCTCTGCATTATGGCTCTATTTTCTAATTACTATTGCATCAATGTTCTTTGTTACAGGTGCAGTGGGATTTGTTACAGCTGGATTTTTTGAGAATCTATTTGGTTTAGATTTTCTTGGTGAATGGACTATAATCATTTTGTTTGCAGTATGTGTTGGAATCTTAGCCATTGGAAAATATCATGTTCTTGATAGTCTGATTAAGATTATTGCAATTGTTTTACTTGTATCTACAGTTTCGGCATTTTTGTTGACATTGTATCATGGACCAAATGACCCTGTTGTAGGATTTGAACCAAAAGATCTTTGGGATGTATCTGGAATCTTTTTCCTACTTGCTCTGATGGGATGGATGCCTACTGCAGTTGATCTTTCTAGCTGGAACAGCTTGTGGACGTTAGAAAGAATGAAACAGACTAATTACAAACCCCGACTCAAAGAAACCCTATTTGAATTCAGATTAGCCTATTTGATTACAGGAATTCTTGCAATTATGTTTGTTACACTAGGCGCTTTCATCTTTTATGGCTCAGGTGATGAACTTCCAAATAACAATGCACTTTTTGCAAATGAAATTGTATCTTTGTATACAAAAACAATTGGTGATTGGAGTTATATCATAATTGCAGCTTCAGCTTTCACTGTAATGTTTGGAACAATTATAGCAGTATTTGATGGATATTCTCGTTCATTACAAAGAACAATCGAATTAATTTTTACTAAGAAAGAAGAAAAAATACGAACAAAATTTAGAATATTATATGTCATCTTTTTACTAGTAATTTCTGCAGGTTCATTAACTGTAATATTTCAATTTGGAAATAACCTCAAAGAATTAGTTGACTTTGCAACTGTCTTGTCATTTGTCATTGCTCCAATAATTGCGGTATTTAATTTTAGATTAGTAACTGGTAAATTCTTGAACAAAGAATCTCAACCCTCTCTAATATTGAAGATTTTAAGTTTTGCTGGAATAATTTTCCTTAGTGGATTTGCTATATTCTTTTTAGTGATAAAATTCATGTCTTAATTCTTGGATAAGCTTAGCCTTAGCAAGTTTTTTTAATACTGAAAACTGATTATTTATGAAAATAATGAAAATTTCTGCTAAAATGAAAAAAGCCTTACAAGATCAGGTAGCACTTGAAGGACTTGCCTCAAATAGCTACTTGGCAATGGCTTCCTGGTGTGAAGTAACTGGGTACCAAGGTGGTGCCGCATACTTTTACGCTCAATCTGACGAAGAAAGAACTCACATGCTCAAAGTAGTTCATTATCTCAATGATATGGGTGCAACTGCCATAATCCCTGCAATCAAATCTCCTGTCGCTACCTACAAATCTTTAGAAGGATTGATCAAGGCTGCACTAAAAAGCGAACAGACTGTTACTAAAGCAATTCACAAGATGGTTGAGATTGCACAAAAAGAAAAAGATCATTCCACATATGCATTCTTGGAATGGTTCGTAAATGAACAAGTTCAAGAAGAAACAAAATTTGAAACAATCTTGCAAAAATTTGATCTTATAGGGCGCGACAAGATTGCAGTCAATGAAATTGATAAAATTCTTGCAGCAGATGCAGCAGCTCCTGCCGTAGAACCCGTGGCTTAAAACTTCTAAAATAATTAATATTGTATCTCTTTGAGTTATTCTATGACAGTTACTGTTACAAGAAAACCATGTGGGATAACTCAACTATTCAATACTGAAACTGGTCGTATTACTTACAAGTGCAAAGCAGATTCAGCATACATGTTAATTGAAGCATTTGGTGGAATTGTAAAATTTAATCAAAAAGGCGCAACTGCAACAGTTACTGGGCATGTAACTTCTTTGAAGTCTTGCGACGTTCTAAAGAATGGACATCCTGAATACAAGGATGCATTATCTGCAATTATTTCTGCACACAAAGAATTTGCAAAGACTGTGTCTGATTCTTATCAAAAAGAAATCACAGAACTTGAAAACAAATTATCTGCAATCTAAGGCTTGTATTTTTCACATTTGCAGCCTCGAACTAGACATTTTCCTCTTCCATCCATGTGTATTGAATTGTCATGATAACATCCAATTGCGCTATTACTGCATTTCATTTTCTTTTCCTCAAATAGAAATTATTTTGGCTCGTTATGGTTTTTACCAATGTGGGTAGCCAGGTCAATTACACTACTTCCAAAATCCTTTCCACAATACTTGCAATGAAATGTATACTCATTTGACAAGGTTAACTCTTGAACATAATATTATTTAAAAAATTCCTGATTTTGATAGATTTATCCATAAATTAGACAATGCTCGCATTCACAAACATCCTGTTTCTTTGCTTTCTTTAAACAGTTCTTGTGTTGGCCTGCTTGGCATTGGACACAAATCTCATCAAGATTCTCAACTGATGTATATTTTTTTGATTGATCAAATCCAAAACCGCCATCTTGTGGACCTACCATAATTTTACATGAATCATGTAGTATTTCTAGTTCACTGATTTATTGCAGATTTTATTGTATGAAGTAATTCATTTCTGTGTTCTTCAACGATTCCTCTTATCTCAAATGAATCAACATATCCTCCAGCTGATGCCCGTGTTGCTTTTAACAAATAATGTAATGCACTTTCTTCAATTTTTCCAACATAGTATCCATACAAAAAATCTATCTCGTTTTCACATTTCCAAATTTTTTTGATGTTTGGAAATGTTTGTTTTATCTCTGACTCAATTTCTAAAATTCTATTTTTTATGTATTGATCAAGTGATTTTCTTATTGTTGAATCTTGTAACAATTGTAGTTTGTTTGGAATCCTTGTTTTTAGTCCTTTTTCTCCTCACTGGCATCTTCTGGGTTGTCCCACATGTGCATGGTTCCTCTTATCATAAATGAGCCTACAATTATGGCTACTAGTCCGCCTACAACAAATATGAAAAATTTACCAACATCTTTTATGCTTGCCAACGATGCTTCATTATTGTCATTCTAATTATAATTGTCTAAGTAATTCAATTAGATTCAATAGTGAGATTAATCTGAATATATCAAATGTCTAGGATTAAACAAATTGCCATTTGGATTGGAATAATTGGTGGTGGAATAGGATTTTTCTTCTTTTCAATAGAAGCTGCAGAATTTATGCGATAATTCTCAAAAATTAATTACATCCTAACAACTTGTAAAATTATTGTCTGAGATAAATGAAGAAATCAGTAACTTTTTGAATCTACAAAAGTTGGGTTATGTTGCAACAGTATCTTCTGATGGAATGCCAAACATTTCTCCTAAAGGAACTATAATTGGATGGTCAAAAAATCAATTGGCATTTGCAGACATTCGTTCTCCTGACACCATGAAAAATTTGGAGACTAATCCTAATGTTGAAATTAATGTAATTGATCCCTTATTGCGAAAGGGATTTTTGTTTAAAGGTTCAACTAAAATCATTCAAGATTCTCCTCTTTATGATGAAATTTTGAAATATTATCGCGAAAGTGGCATAAAGAGTCCAATCAATTCTATAGTTTTGGTTGATGTGACTGAAATTTCAGAAGTAACTTCACCTCTATATGATATGGGTATTGGTGAGGATGAAATTAAATCAAAATGGAAAAAACATTTTGATAGTTTATGATTTTTCTGATTTTAGTTTTTCTAGTTCTTTTTTAGTCTCTTCGTGTTCTTCTCTTTCTTTTTCTAAAAGTAATTGAATTGCTTCTAACTCTCTTTGGGCAGTATTTAATTTTGATTTTAAAGAACCCACTACCGCGCTTGCGGCCTCTATTACTCCTGCAGAGCTTTTACTATCTCCTTGTATGAATTCTCTTTCTTTTGATGTAAGAATACTGGTGTCTTGAAATTCATCTTTTTTGTTTAGTTCTTCTTTTGCATTGTATAGTCGTGAATTTGCTTCATCTAATTCTTTTTCTGTTTCGACTTGTTGTTTTCTAATTTGAGATAGTATTGATTTCTCTGATGCAACACTTTCTTTAGCTTCCTCGTACTCTTTTGTGATTTTATCTAACTCTTGTTTTATCTTTGATAAATTTTCTTCTGTTTTTGTAAACTCTTCAATTGATTTTGAATCTTGAATTTTCTCTGATTCTATGATTTTCTCTTTTACCCCTTTGTATTCCCGTAAAACAATGTCTAACTCCATTTTCTTCTGATTAAGCTCTTTTTTGACTAACATCAAACTGCTTACTGCTGTTTCATATTCTTCTTTAACTGAATCAATTTTTTCTTGAATATCTTTTAATTCATCTTGTTTTCTTCTGAACTCATTTTGTAGACTTTCAACTTCAGTTTCTAATTCTTCTTTTAGTACAAATTCTTCACTATTTTCTGATACTGTGTCTTCTTTTTTCCCAAACAATCCCATTTTATTTCTCACGTATTTTTCTAAAAGTTGAATCTTTCTTTATTGTTGTTTTGTTCTATGTCTGATGAATTTTAGGTAGAATCCTAATCCTCCAATTAGTAAACCTGCAACCCATGTTGCTATGCTCATGCTTTTAGGAACAATTGCTTCTTGTGGACCTATAATGAGCAATAGTGCCCCTAAGATGATTAATGCAAATCCTCCACTCCTCTTTGATTTATTGTGCTCAGAATGGGCCATTTTCTACGTATACTCTGATATTGTTTTTGCTACTTGCTTTCTACCAATATCTGAAATGAATGGACCTATCTTTGGACCTCTAGATGTTCCCAAAATAATTTGATACAGTATTTTGAAGAAATCCTTTGGTTGTACATCATTTGATTTTGCAATCTGGTAGATTGTATTTTGAATGTCTTCAGGTTCTTCATCTGCACCAAGCGTTTCAGACAAAATCTTCAATGCTTTTTTTGAAGTTTCATCTAAATCGATTTCTGTTTTTTCTTGCTCATCAAACTCATCTGAGTAATTGCCTGCAATCTCTATGAGTTTTTCAATTTCTGGCTCGGGATTTTTTATTACTCCATAATCTAGTAATTTTTTCATCACTCTTTCATTTCTGTTTTCTTTGAATATTTTTGCTAATTCTATTAATAGTCTATAGTTTACATGTGTGCTTGCTTGCTTTGGTGGATTTAACAAATTAACATACTCGTACAGTCCTTTTGATTTTGTGAGTTTTGCTGGATTGTCTACTTTGATTCTTCCAAAGAAGATATCTTCTAATTCATTATACTCGCTCATCAATGATGGAATATCTTCTAATCCTAATTCTCGTGCACCTGTGATTCTTTTGTATAGTAGTAATAGAATTGATTTTGGACTACCAAACTCCATCCATCTTTGTGCCGTTAACACATTTCCTAGCGATTTTGAAATCTTTTTTCCACCTTTGTCTAGAAACATTTCATATTTTACGTGATGAGGATGTGGGAACTGTAAAATTTCATCTGCTACCCAATCATTTACTTTGACTGAATCCATGATGTCTTTTCCATATGCTTCAAATCGAATATCAAATGCAGACCATCTTGCTGCAAATTCTACTTTCCAGGCTAACTTTCCCAAATCTTTTGTAATGTCTGCCTCTCCTTCATAACCGCACCCTTTGACCATTTTTCCGCCAATTTCTGCATCATGGCATCTATACTTCACCTTCCTTTCATCCGCAATGTATTCCATTGACTCTGCTGTATAGAGGCGATTACAATTGGCACATACAGGGAAATATGGCAAATATTTTTGGTATTTCTCTTGTCCTACTAATTCTGCAATTTTATCTCCAATTTTTGTACTATTTTGCAAGATTGTGTGAATTTGATCTTTCAGCAATCCTTGTTTGTAAGTGTCTTTGGCTCGTCTGAATTCATATTTTATTCCCACCTCATCTAGTCCTTCTAGAAGTATGCTACTCATATGCATCCCATATGAGTCATGTTCTCCATATGGATCTGGAATGAGTGAAACTGGTTTTGCAATATGCTCTTCTAATCCGAAATCTTTCATTCCCTCGGGAATTTTTCTTAATCCGTCAAGATCATCTGAATATGCAATTAATTCTGATTTGTATCCTAAATTTTCTAATGCTAGCTTGACACCGTATGCTCTAACCGCATCTCCTAAACTTCCAATATGTGGAATTCCAGATGCACCAAGACCACTTTCTACCCTTAATAGGTCTGTATTTCTTCCAAGTGATTTTTCACGATCAATTAACTCTGAAGCTAACTTGTCAATCCAAGTTCCTTTTCCAATAATTTCTTGTTCTGACATATCTTCTCACTAATCCAACGTTTTGGACATGTATGGCCCATATAACGAATACCCTAACTTTTGGTAGTACTCCCTTGTTCCAACAGCACTAATTACCAATAATTTTCTTGCATCAAATTCTTCTTTTGAAATTTTCTCTGCTTCCTTCATCAAATTTTTACCCAATCCAGAATGTTGAATTTCACTTTCTTCTTTTTCACCAATCTTTAGTGATTTCCCATAGACATGAAGTTCTCTAACAATGCAAGAATTATCTCCTACTTCATCTCTATGTGCATCTTTACTTGGTTTTCTTAATCTCAAGAATCCATAGATTGACTCATTTTTGTCTTCATAAGACAAGAAGACTTCTTTTCCCCCTGAAGAGTTGTAATCAATTCTATTTAGTTTGATATCTTCTGGCTCTGATTTTTTGTTTAATCCTGCCTCTCTGCATCTGATACATTTGCATTTCAATCCCTGTTTTGCCAAGTTTTGATGAACAATTTGTCTTAGATTTCCAGATTTTGGACCTGCAATAATCTCATTTGGGGAAATTTCTCTTTGAACACGCATAATTCTGACCCATTTTGGAATGTCTTTCTTTACTTCTGTTAGAACCTGAATCATGTCCTCATCTGAATATGGAGCATATTTCCCGTCTTTGTATTCTTGATACATTGGAGTATTCTCAATTACTAATGATGGGTATATCTTGAGCATGTCTGGACGTAATTGGGAATCTGAAAATAGTTTCTTAAAATCTGCAATGTCTTCTTCTGGCGTCATTGTGGGTAATCCTGGCATCATGTGTGCAACAATTTTGTATCCTGCATCTTTTGAAATCTGAAATGATTCTACAACATCATTGTAATTGTGTCCTCTGTTGACAATGTCGTAAACTCTTTCTTGTAATGACTGAACTCCAATTTCTATTCTTGTGACTCCATAATCTAGCATCCAATCAACATGATCCTTTTTACAAAAGTCTGGTTTTGTTTCAATTGTAAACCCTACATTTCTTATTGATGCATGTTCATTGTTTGATTTTGCTTCTTCCAGATTTTTTGAATCTGTCCCATTTAATGCATCATAACATAATTTTATGAAATTTTTTTGGTAATCTTTTGGCATGAAAAGAAATGTTCCTCCAACAATAACTATTTCCATTTTTGATGGGTCATGTCCAAATGCAACTAGTTTGTCAATTTTTGTTATGATTTGTAATTTTGGATTGTATTCATTTTCAATTGCATTAAGAGTTGATGGTTCATTTCCTGTGTAACTGTTTGGTGAATTAAATTCAATTCCTCCTGGACAATATGTACATCTACCATGTGGACATGCATATGGTTTTGGCATTAACGCAACTACTGCAACACCTGATGCCGTTTTTGCAGGTTTTTTTAATAAAACTTTTCGAAGTTTATCAAATTCTGATTCTTTTGCCATTGAAAGTATTTCGTGATTTCTTGGAATTCTCTCAAGTGAATATTTGGCACAAATTTTCTTTATCTCTTCTTTTACCTGTTTTTTGCTAGGCTCGTTAATCATTAGCAAATTTTGAGTAATTTCACTACATGCCTTTGATAATGCTGAATCTAACTTACTCATGGGTACTCACACTGAATTGGACATAAATTCGTTAAATAATTTGGCTGATTTTGTGCCTATAATCACCTAGATTTCTTTTTTGATTTGGATGTTTTTCTAACTACTTTTCTCTGTACAGTCTTTTTCTCTACAGCAGTCTTTTTAGCTGGTTTT
>REGK01000009.1:0-16056 GCA_003702545.1 Candidatus Nitrosopumilus sp. | reverse complement strand
ATTCGTTAAATAATTTGGCTGATTTTGTGCCTATAATCACCTAGATTTCTTTTTTGATTTGGATGTTTTTCTAACTACTTTTCTCTGTACAGTCTTTTTCTCTACAGCAGTCTTTTTAGCTGGTTTTCTCTGTACAGTCTTTTTCTCTACAGCAGTCTTTTTAGCTGGTTTTTTAGTTGACTTTTTTGAAATCTTTACTTCAAGATTCTTTAATTCGTTTAATTCATCTTGAATTTTTTTGATCTCTGCAATCATATCTTCATTAAATGATTGACTGTTTACATCAACTGACATGCTTTATTGATTTTCAGAAATTTTTGTGGGATTTAACACTTGCTGGCTTTATTCTGGTTTTTGTTCTATGCTTTGTTCTGGTTCACTGCTTCCACTTTTCTGTTCTTTTCTGTATTCCATCTTCAACCAAATTGGTGTGATTATTGTTGTCACTGCAACCATGATTACAATTGTAGAATATACTTCTGATGTCAGTACTCCTGCAGTAACTCCTACTCCTGCAACAATTAGTCCTACTTCCCCTCTTGAAATCATTCCGATACCTACTCTCATTCCTTGAGCTTTATTTTTCAAGAAGAACATTGCTGGTAATCCACAACCTAATAGTTTTGTTGCAATTGCTACTGCAATGATTACGCCACTTATCATCAAAATATTTAGGTCAACTGCTCGAAGATCTACTTGTGCCCCAATAATTGCAAAGAACAGCGGTGCAAAAATCAACCCTATTTTACCAATGTAATTTTCAACTTTTTCAAACACTTTGGTTGTTGATAACGCCATTCCTACTGCAAACGCACCTACAATTGGTGACAATCCAATCGAGCCTGCAAGTGCTGCTGCACCAAAGAATGACGCAGTCGCAATTCCTTCTACACTGCCCTTGGCTTTCCACAATCTTGGTGTGATGACTTTGGGAATTACTATCACTGCCACAATTAGCATAATTGCAAAGAATCCTAACACTTGGAGGATTGTTATTATAACATCACTGATAACTATACTTTCAACTCCTCCATCTGAACCTGTAATTGAAATTACAACTGACAAAACTGCAATTGCTAAAATATCATCCACTACTGCTGCGCCAATGATTAATCTAGCTTCAGGTGCCTTTAGTTTACCAAATTCACTAAGTACTTGAATGGAAATTGCAATACTGGTAGCTGTAAGTGCTGTTGCAATCAACATTGATTCTAACGCTTCAAATCCAAAGAATCCAAAAATTAGGAAACCTGCAAAGAACGGGACAACAACCCCTAGTGTCCCTACTGTAAACGACGCCTTTCCTCCTTTTAGGAATTCTTTTGGAGTCATTTCCAATCCTGCCATAAACAAAATTACAATTGCACCCATTTCTCCTAGAATTTTTATCTCATCGTTAATGTGCAGCAATTGTTTTCCATCTAAAATGAAAAATTGACCTAAAGCAAATGGTCCTACAATCATTCCTGCTAATAATTCTCCTAATACAATTGGAAGCTTTAATCTTAAGAAAAGCTCTGCCATTAGTTTAGCTGCAAAAAGAAGTATTCCTATACCTATGATTGTTTCAATAAAATGCGCATCTGCAGCCATCTTTCTATTATTTCTGGAAAAATGTGTAATATAAGGCGATACTAGGTTGAAAATTATTTTACTGTTGTTAAATTAAGCAATTTTTTGTGAATTGACAAAAACCCCTTTCTTAGAACCTATTTGTCCTATCTCTTGACTTGAGATCTTGTGCTTTTTGAATATTGATTTGATTCTTGTTGCCTGATCTTTTGGTGCTATGACACAAAATCCTACTCCCATGTTGAATGTCTTATACATTTCTTCAGGTTTTACTCCTTGTTCTTCTATTAGACCCATGATTGGTGGTATTTTTGGCAAAGAATCTATCTCATAACCTATCTTCTTGAGGCGTAATAGTTTGGTAAATGAGCCTCCGGTAATGTGTGCCAACCCATTAATTTTACATTTTTCTACCATCTCTAAAACTGGCTTTGTATAGATTTCAGTTGGCTTGAGTAATGAATCTCCTATATTGCCTACTCCCTTTACCTTGTCTTTGACTGAATATTTTTTTAATAATGCTTTTCTTGCAAGTGAATAACCATTTGAATGGATTCCTGTACTGTTTGCACCAATTATCACATCTCCTGATTTTATTTTATTTCCAAGTACCATCTGTTTTTTTTCTACTAGACCAACAACCATTCCTGCTAAATCAAATGCGAATCCTTTTCCTTCTATAACATCTGGCATGATTGCTGTTTCTCCACCTACAATTGGCATTGCAGATTTCTTTGCACCTTTCACTAATCCTTCTACAATTTTTTTGAAAATTGGTACGTCATTTTTGTTTGCAGCAATGTAATCAACAAATGATATTGGGGTTGCACCAATACAAATTATATCATTAACATTCATTGCAACACAATCAATTCCTATTGTGTTGTATTTTTTCATCATGTTTGCAATTACAACTTTGGTTCCAACTCCATCCGTATGTGTCGCTAAAAGTTTTCCTCCTGGGATTTCTACAATTCCTGCATAATGTCCAAACCCGTGTGCTATCTTTGCTTTTTTCTGGAGTTTGTGAGTTGATGAAATTAATTTTCCAATTGCCATTTGACTTTGTTTGATTTTGGAAATGTCTACCCCTGCTTTCTTGTATGTCAGAGCCATAGTTTGTTGCCGTCTTGTTATGAATAAAAGAATTTGCCCGTTATCTCGATCACATATACATTCCAGAGGTTGCTTCTCTATGTTCTACGTACTTTTGTGATAATTCACTAAATTCTGAATGTATTCTGTCTTTTTCATCTTGCAAGTCTTTAGTGTCGATTTCCATATCATAAAATCGATTTAGGGCCTCAATTAGAGTCGCTGCGGCCTCAGAATCAGGAGCAATTTTGTTTGCTTTTGCTAAAAGTGTTATCCCTTGAATTTCCCTTACTAGACATTCGTTTAGAATTCCACCTGGAATTCCTGTGATGAATCCCTGTGGAATCATACTGATGTCTTTGTCTGCCATGGTTCTGATCAAATCTTCTTCAGCCGCACAATATGCTTTGTCATCATGTTCTACTCCTGCAACTCCATCTAAAATGACAATCTCTTTTGATCCTTTAGTTGCTGCCCAATCTAAAATTGATGCAACTAGTGAATAAAGTCCATCCATTCTTAATGTAATCTCACAAATTATTGCACAAACTGTTCCTTCTTTGTTTGCATAGAATCGAAATGGATGACGTAATCTCCCTCTCATAAACACTGTTGATGGTGGTAGATATTTTGATCTCATGACTGCAATTTCATCCATCTCTAATTTCTCAATCATATGATTAATTGCAACTGGTCCAACCAGACCTGCACCAACAAATCCTGCAAAAATTACAGGACTCTTTAACTCTCTTTTCTTTATCTCAAAGACTTCTGCTTCTGGAAATTCTTTTGGCACTGTTTACGTCGATTTGTTCTGTCTAATTACTATACTGACTAAGCATTTTGTACACTTTTTGTTAGACAGAATTTAGTAATCTCTCTGTAATAATTAGAACTTAAGACCAAAAACGGTTAGTCATTTGGTGACAGTTCTAACTATGTGTTTTTTAGAAAAATGGTATTTATGACATCCTAATGATTTGTATGAATAATTTCTATGTCTCTTTTTTATTCTAATTTGTATAGTTATCTTGTACACTTGATGGGAATCATTCATCAACCGTTTACTAGACAATAGCGTTTCTGTTAGTCCTCCTTGAATCGACCTTCTACTTTGTGCATAAAACTCGAAATTTTACTGATAAATTATCAGTGCGCGCTAAATACAAAAATTCTGGATTTTTGTACATGAATGGAATAATCTACATCTTTGGAGTTGGTATATTTTTTACAATTTTTTTAAATTTTGCATATGCTCAAACAGTAGGGGGTCAAACAACATTATCTGGTGACCTTCAAAATAATTCTGTTGCCCAAGACATTCTCAAAAAAATTGAACAAAGCAAAAAATGGATTGCGCATATAGAGAAAAGAAATTTTGATAATTCTCAAAGGCAATTTGAATTAGAAGAAAAGCGAGCTGAAGTATTGCAAAGATTACAAGAGGATATTAGAAAATGGGAAGAAATTTGGGGTTATTACACATTTGACAAAATACTTGAGAGGGCATTAGAAAATCACCCTACAAAAGATACTGACAGCATTTATGATCATCCTCTAAAATTCACTGCATCAAAAATTGATGCTGGACGAACAGCACTGCAAAAAGTTCTTTTGGATGGAGGAAATCCTGAAGAAGCAAGAGATGCATTTGTCAAAGCTGCAAAAATCACAAGGGCTGAAATGTTATCTGCAAATGCACTATACAATGTTCTAAACAACAATGCCTACTACAACCAACAAATTCTCTTTGAATCTGATGGACAATTCAAATATGAAATCTCTGGAGCAGAATTACGAAAATACTATCAAGACTTTAGAACAAATCCTGAATATTTGGATAGCAATCCATTTGATTCTGCCTCGTGGGAAGATCTAAGCAAAACTAGTCCTACAACTGAATGCAGACCTGGTCATACCCTAGTATATCGAATTCATGCTAGTGATTATGTGTGTACCACAGAGTATACTGTTGAGATGTGGGTTCGTCATGGAATGGGAAAACTAGTTGATGAAAGTTTTGTAGAAACTGAACCTGTTAATCTTAAAAAATTAGATTATGATAGAGTTTCAAAAAAAGTAGAAAATCTCAACTCTAGAATTCAGGACATGCAAGAACATTATGAGAAAAAAATTCATGATGCCAAATTAGAGTACAAATCACTTCTCACTGAAATTACTGATGAACAAAAACAAGCAGAAAAACTAACACTAGAAAAATTCAACAATTCTCAAATCAAACAAAAACAACTTAGTCGAGAAATCACAGATATTCGAGAAAGATATTCTGATCTTGAGGAAAATATTTCAAATGATCAAAGACGTATCATGAAAATTCTAGAAGAACAATATGTTCAAGATCTGGATGGTTTTGTTGGAAATTACAGCCACGATCCAGAATTAAAACTAGTCTGGAATATGGGAATCCCTGTATTTGAGATGTCTTAGATGTTTAGTTGTTCTTTTCCATAAAGAGACTCAACATTGTATGTCCCTTGTCTGTGATTGTGTAGATCATGTTTGATCCAACTGCTTCTTTTTTGACAAAGTTGTAATCCACACATAAGTGAAGATAGTTCAGAAATGACTTTTTCATTCTGATCTTTGATTTTGAATACAATTCTGAAAATGTCATTGGATTTCCTCTTAACTGATACAGCAATTTCAATAATGACAATGTACTGTAATCTCTAGTTCTTGCTTTTACTGCTCCTAGAATCTCCTCATCTCTTTTGATGATGAAATCTTCGAATTGTTCCGCCACTTCTAGTGGCACGTAGGTCAATCTTGCTCGCATCATACCGTATGGTACGGTACATTACTTTATTAGTCTTTAACTTGAGTTTTGTTGATCTTTGTAGCTGATTTTTTTACGCCTACATTTGAGGTCTAAAACTTCATTTGTTGCATTGAACTTGATACGATCTACTACTTTCTATGATAATGATCTAACCTCATAAATAACCCAATTTTTTAAAAATTACTTATGAAGAAGATAGAGGCTGTAATCAAAAGGAAGAATTTCCCTACTATCAAAAGTAATCTACATCTTGTTGGTACATACATTATTGATAAACGAAATTTGGAAGACAGCAACATCTATGATGAATCAAAAGGTTCTCGTGTAGGTTCAACTGGACTCAAATCAATTCCTTTAGCTAAAATCGAAATGGTGGTTCCAAACAAGGATGCCCGAAAGGTAGTTGAAATGATTTCAAAAAATTCTGGATTAACTGCAAGCCATGGTGGAAAAATCTTTGTCTCTGAAATGGATGAAGTTGTTGACATGGAAACAAATGATGCTGAACAAGACCTTGAAATCGTTTTGGATGAAAAATCTCCTAAATTAGAATTACCAAAACGTAGTAGATTCGTTCCATTACAAAAATTCACTCTGCATAAATTACAAGTAATCTATGAAGAAAACAAAGAAACTCTTCGAACTGATTATCGAATAAAATCATTTAGTGATTTTGTCAATCATTGTATTATGAAATACCTTCCAACCTTAGAAAAACAACTAAAGAATCCTACAATTGTTTATGAAAATAATTTTGGGGATTTTTAATTTCTAGAAAATATAGTCTGAGAACAACCATAATCCAACTAAAGTTAAACCTACTCCTGCCATAACCAACTTTGCAATGAAGATTTTTCTCGAAGTTTTCATATGAAGAATAATAAAATTGGTGGTATAACAATTATTCCAATTATTGCAGCTACCTTTGGATAATCTTTAGGCTTGATTGGCTGCATTTTTTCTCTATGGAATAACTTGTTTTTACGAATACTCATAATGATCTCACATAATTGTTGATTCGCCTTCGTCACCTGTGGCAATATCTACTGCACGTAATACTTGTGAAATGAATATTTTTCCAATTCTGCCATTGTCTTTGATGATTTTAACTACCTCATCTTCTTTAGCCTCTGGAATGATTGCTTCAACAAAGTATTTTTCACTAAATTGTGGAACAAAGATTTCACTACCTTTAGAGGCGTGAATCTCTGGGGCTGGTCTTTTTCCTCTTCCTCTAACTTTGGAAACTGTAAGACCGCCAATTCCTATATTTTTTAGTGCTTCACTAATTGCCATGACGTCGTTTTCACCTAGAATAACTTCTATCTTTAGCATTTGATAATTATAATTACGACTTGATAAATATAATTTCTGATTTTGAATATCAAATGATAATCATTTGAAAATCAAACTGAGATATGGTTATTAATCAAAAACTATTTTTTTCTATTCATGGTACTTGATTCTGGTGATACAGCATGGATGCTTGTAGCAGGAAGTCTTGTATTACTTATGATCCCTGCATTGGGTCTTTTTGAATCTGGTTTATTGAGAAAGAAAAACGCAGCTTCAATTTTTATGCAAATATTTTTCGGATTGGCACTTTTGAGTGTCATGTGGTTTGTATTTGGATTTAGTCTATCCTTTAGTCCTTCAGATCATGGTTTAATCGGAGATATGCAATGGACATTCCTTAAGGGTGTACCTTCTGATGGTCCACTACCATTTGCTCCAACTATTCCTGGTGTATTGTTTGTCAAATTCCAGTTGATGTTTGCATGTATTACACCATTACTCCTTACAGGAACTATTGCTGAAAGAATGAAGTTTAGTTCCTTTATCATATTCATCTCTGCATGGTCTATGTTAATCTACTATCCTCTCGTACACTGGGTATGGGGTGGCGGTTGGTTAGCCCAACTAGGTGTTGTAGACTTTGCTGGTGGTATTGTAATTCACACTAGTGTTGGTATGGCAGCTCTAGCTGCTGCTCTTGTCCTAGGAAGGAGAAGAAATTACGGTCCTGCCATTATGATTCCTCACAGTATCCCACTTGCAGTTCTTGGCTCATCTTTGCTATGGCTTGGATGGTTTGGCTTTAACGCTGGTAGTGCACTTGCTGCATCAGGTGGTGTTGCAGGTAATACTGTAATTGTAACTCATATGGCTTCATCAGTTTCTGCATTAATATGGGCAGGACTTTCATGGGTAAGAACAGGAAAACCATCAATTGTTGCTACTATTAACGGTGCAATTGCCGGACTTGCTGGAATTACTCCTGCATCCGGATTTGTAAGTGCTGAACACGCATTTGTAATTGGAATTGCAATCGGTGTAATCTCTTACTCTGGAGTGGTCTTATTCAAAGAGAAACTAAAGATTGATGATGCACTTGATGTCAGTTCAGTCCACGGTGTGGCTGGTATTGTAGGTTCACTTGCAATCGGTATCTTTGCAAGTACTATGATTAATCCTGGCGGTGTAGATGGATTACTATTTGGCAATCCTGACCAATTATGGATTCAAGCCGTAGGTGTTGCAGTTGCAGCAGTAATTGGCTTTGGAGGAACTTGGGTCTTGATGCAAATAATAAAACATCTTATTGGAATTCGTGTTTCGCCAGAAGTTGAAGATGTTGGTCTGGACATAAGTGAGCATGCTGAGTCTGCGTACTCTGATGAAGAAGAATTCATGTTAGATATGGATACATATACTGAAGAATTACAGGAAAAGGATGAAATATTCCGAAAAAGAAAGTAATTCTGGTGTAATTGTTGACAACTGAGTATGATCAATTATCTAAAAAAATCCTTGATTTAGATCCTAAAGTTAGGTTTGCTGGTGTTGCAAACAACAAAGGTGAACTTGTTGCAGGAGGACAAAAGGATAGTGTTGAAAAATTACTTGCCGAAGATGATGTCAAAATGTCTATCCATTATGCTTTACAAAAACGAGATTTGTATACCAATCTAGCATACAAAATAGGACATGAAACTTCATCAATTACCGAATACGAGAAAGTTACAATGATTACTGTTCCAATAAACTCTAGTGAATTATTCTTAATTAGCACTGAACCTCGTGCAGATTATCTGAAAATAATTGATGCAGTACGTTCTGAGATTAATACATCTGCTGATTAATTTAAGCCGCAAATTCAGTTAGAATACATGATAAATCAGCAAAAAAGATCCATAACACTTCATCAAAAGAGATTACCAAGTCTCACAAACATGTTGATTCATGATATATGCTAAATTTTCAATTAAAATGACTTTGAAATAATATTCTTGACTTAATTTTGTGCCTGATTGATACTATTGTTTTAGAAATTAATTCTAATTGCTTGAATTGTGAAATTCTAGTGAATGACTCCATTTAAACCCCCAAAAACTGAAACTTTCTTGTGGACGTCGTAATTAGCGCAGTTCTTACTGTTGTAGGGTTAGTAATGCTGTGTTTTGGTGGTAACTGGTTGGTCAGTGGTGGCGTTGCTATTGCACGAAAATTCCGTATCAGTAATCTTGTAATTGGTATGACTATTGTAGCATATGGTACTTCTACTCCAGAACTTGCTGCAAGCATTGCAGCTGCTGGAGAACATAGTACAATTATTCTGGGAAATATCATTGGAAGCAATATTGCAAATGTTGGTATGGTGATTGGAGTTGCTGCAATTCTTGTACCTGTTGCAATTCACAAATCCGTACTTCGAAAAGAAATTCCTATCATGCTGGGTGTCTCTGTTTTACTAATTTTGATTTCAATTGATGGTGAACTATCAAACTATGATGGGATTTTGTTACTTGTTGGATTGGGAGTATTTGGATATTACACTTTCAGGGATGCAATTAAACAACGACAAGAGAACAAAGATGACATTCCAGAGGGTGGCAATAATGTATATCTTAAATCTATTGGTCTGATTGGACTTGGAATTGGTCTTTTGTATATTGGTGCAATTTTGACAGTTGACAACGCTGTGATTCTTGCAAAAGAATTTGGTTTGTCTGAAAAAATTATCGGTTTGACCGTAATTGCAATTGGAACTTCGCTTCCTGAATTAATCACTTCTATTATTGCAATTAGGAAAGGACATGGTGACATCGGTGTTGGAAATATCATTGGAAGCAACATCTACAACATCTTGATGATTATGGGTGTTGGTGCTGCTCTTGGCGGCGTAATGATTTCAGCTGACGTTTATGTTGATTATGCCATAATGATTATGTTCAGCCTTGCATTATTGATAGGCCTAAAGACTGGTGTAATTAACAGAGTTATGGGTGTGTGCCTGGCAATTGGTTATGTCGCCTACCTTGTAGTGACATTTTTCAAATGATTTACACTATATGGATATGACTCTGATTTTTTCAGTTTTGATTGATGGTGTGATTGATGGTAGTGATGCCCATTGGATAACATTTTGCTGATTATTTCCAATATCTGAAATACTTTTTAGCATTACTGGAAGGTTGTGAATTATCCTAACTGTTTTTCCGGGATTTTTAATCTCTCCATCTTCGATAATTCTAACTCCACTTCTTGCAGTACATGAAAAGTCCCCTTTGATTGGATTTACTGCATATGTGTACCATAATCTTCCAACTAGAATTCCGTGTTTTGTGTCTTTAATCATATCTTCTTGGGATGAATTTCCTTCATCTATCTTTAGATTATGTGGTGCTGAAATTGTTATTGGCTCTGAACTTCTGCCCATTGGTGAGCCAATTCTAGAACCATTACCTGTTGAACTTTTATTTTCTTTGTAACTATCATAGAGATTCGAAAATGTACTTTTGAAAACACCATCTTCAATTAAATCATTTTTTTGCGTATTGATTCCTTCATCATCAACTATTTTTGTTCCTACTCCTTCTGGAATGTGAGGATCATCTGTTAAATTGAAATTATTTACTGCAATCTCTTCATCAAAATTATTTGAAAAACAACTCTTCTTTTCTGAAAAGGTCTTAAAATCAAAATTTGATGATACTACAAATGATAATAATTCACCTACAGAATATGGCTCAAAAATAATGTCATAAGTGTCTGAATCAATTTTTTTAGGATTAATTGATTCAATACACATCTTTTTTGCATTAATGCCAATTTTTTCTGCTGAAAAATTTGCCAGAGTTCTTCCACTTGCATGGCCAATCCCTGATACTGGTAAAGTGCCTTGTTCCGATTCTGCATTAATGATTCCTGAAATGTATGTTGCTTTATCATTAAATGAAAGGCCATTCGAATTTGTAACTTCAAACAACTCTGAAACTATGTTTAATGAACCTGTAATCGTGTTGATTTTCTCAGAATTTGCTGAATTTATCATAGATTGTGCTATATCCATCACTTCTGAGCCTGAAATTTTCTCTATTTTTTCATCAAATGTTCCATCTATCTTAGTACTTGGTGCCGTTGTGGGTAATCCTTGCCAGAATTCTCTTGGTTTAAGATTTGGAATTGTTGAAAATGCAGAGTCTACATAATCTTCAATGTTTTCCTTTTTTGTAGTTTGAATTGATGCAATTTTTTTATTATGAATTATTCTAATTCCATAACTCTCATCAAAATTCTGTTTTATCTCTGCAATTTCAGAATCCGTAATTCTTACTGTTGTGATGTTTTTTTTAACAGAAACTATTTCACATTCATCGATTTGTTTTTTCTTTGAATGCTGTAATGCCTTTTCTAAGGCAGACAATTATTTTCTCCTTGGATTCTCATAATTGAATTTGTTTATTTTTATCAATTCTGTATATGATCCAAACTGTGATGTGTTTGTAACCTTATCTAATCTATCGTCAGGTTCTGAACCCTCATTGAATTTTCTCAATATTTCATATTTTGTGTTTCTTTCTGCCGGAATTCTTTTTATCTCTCTAATCATCCGTCTGATTTCTTTTGGTTTTAGTAATTGTCCATGTTCTGAACCTGCAGAAGTTGATATGCTTTCATTGATCAAAGTTCCTCCAAAGTCATTGGCTCCCCACATTAACAATAACTGCGACATTTTTTGTCCTTCTTTTACCCAAGACATCTGTATGTTATTGATATGATTATTCAACATTATTCTTGCAATTGCATGTGTTAGTAAAACATCATTACCGCTGCCCCCTTGCTTGATTCCTTCATGTAGTTGGTGTTTGTACATTGGTGCTTCTGTGTGAATAAAGTTTAGCGGAACAAATTCTGTAAATCCTCCTGTCTCTTTTTGAATATCTCTTAATTTCTCAATGTGTTTTACTCTGTCTTCATGTGATTCCAAGTGTCCAAACATCATAGTTGATGTTGTGTTAATTCCAATTTTATGGGCATGTTTGATGACTCTCTCCCAATCTCTTACGCTTATTCTACCTGGTGAAATTTTGTCTCTGAGTTCTTGGTCTAAAATTTCTGCTGAAGTTCCTGGAAGTGTGTCTACCCCTGCTTCTTTCATTCTTTTTAGAAATTCCTCTATTTCTACTCCTGAACGTGTTGCACCATAAAGAATTTCTTCAGGTGAAAATCCGTGAATATGGATATCTGGAACTTCTTTTTTGATCTCTCTGCAAATATTCTCATAAACATCACCTTCCATATCTGGTGGAAGGCCTGCTTGAACACAGACTTCTGTTGCTCCTAATTGTTGTGCTTCTTTTGTTCTACGTACAATTTCTTCAGTTGGAAGAAAATATCCTTCTTCTTCTCTAAAGTCTCTACTAAATGCACAAAATCCGCATTGCTTTATGCAGACATTAGTAAAATTGATGTTTCTATTTACTACATAAGATACAATATCTCCTACCCTTCTTCTTCTTAGCTCGTCTGCAACTAGACCTATTAGATGAAAATCAATCCCTGCTGTATTGTACAACTCTAGTCCTTCTTTTGCAGTAATTTCTTTTTCAGAAAGAGCTTTGTTTAGAATTTCTGAAACAATTGGATCTGCATTTTTGAAAAGTGAGTCTATGTTTAGTGTCATCTCCAATACTCCTCTCTGACTAGTCCTTCCTCATTTTGAATCTCTTTCATTTTGCCCTGTAGTTCTTTACTAATAAAAGAAAAGAATTCTGGATATATTGGTAATCTACATTTTAGATCAAACCCTGCTTTCTTTGAATTTTCATCTACTTTTCTTATATCTGGCCAAGAAAATTCTGGATTTACAAAATCTGGAGTCAAAGGTGAAATTCCTCCCCAATCATTAATTCCAACTGACAAAAAACTTTGGTAAGATTTTGGTGATAGATTTGGTGGAATTTGGATGTTCATCTCTGGCATCATTATTCTAGATATGGCAACAATTGTTTTGAAGTATTTTTCATCTGCAGATGGTTCATCTTTCATTCTGGTATCTTGTTTTGGTTGGAAATTTTGTAAAATAACTTCTTGAATATTTCCATACTTTTGATGTAATCCTTTGATTGCCAATAATGAATCAATTATCTCTTCTATGGTCTCCCCGATTCCTACAAGAATACCTGTGGTCATCGGAATGCGTAATTTCCCAGAGTTCTCTAAAATTTCTAATCTTGCTTTTGGCCTCTTACTTGCTGCCAAATAATGGGGCATCCCTTTTTCTGTTAATCTCTCACTAATGTTCTCAAGCATTAGACCCATTGAAACATTAGTCTTCTTTAGTTCCCTCATCTCATCTAAATTCAAATTTCCTGCATTTGTATGTGGGAACAATCCTTTCTCTAATGCTATTTCTGATGCATGGATAAGATATTCTGATGTGGATGAAAACCCATTTTCTTTTAACCAGTCTCTTGCTTCTTCATATCTTTGTTCTGGTTGCTCTCCTGTAACAAATAATGCTTCAACACATCTGTATTTTTTTGCAAGTTCTAGAAGTTCTATGATTTGTTGTTTTGACATTAGTGATAATTTTTCTTCCTCTGGTTCTGCTTTGTATGTGCAATAAGAACAACTGTCTTTGCAGAGATTAACAATATTCAAAAATGCTTTTTTTGAAAATGTGACAGAATTTCCTTTATATTTCTCTCTTAGATTTTGCGCTGTGGAGAAAAGTTCTCTTGGGTCTTTTAATGCATTATGATAAATTTCCAAAATACTTTGGCGAGAGATTTCTTTATTTTCTAAAACATTGTTTAAACTCTCAGAATTTAATACAAGTTTGCTCAACAAAATGATTCTTGACTATGACTATTTATGCTTGTATAGAATTAATTGCCATTTGGTCTTTCTGCAAGAATAATTGAGATGTTTGTGGTTCTACCATCTCTTAAAACCTCTAAGATCATCTCATCTCCTACTGATTTTGCTCTTTGGAGGTGAATCAAAATATCATCGATTTTTCTTACTTCGATTCCATCCACTGATAAAATAATGTCTCCTCCCATTGGATAATTAACTCCATCAACATCGATTGTTTTATCCGAACCAATTAACCCTGCTTCTGATGCTGGACTGTTATCTACCACTGTTACAACCAAAAAGCCCACTGCGTCTTGTAATTCTAAAACTTTAGCCAAGTCAGGATCAATATCCCTTCCAGAAATTCCAATCCACGGATGTTTGTATTCTCCATCTTCAATTAGTGTAGGAACTATTTTTGCAACTGTTTGTGAGGGAATTGCAAATCCTACACCTGTAAATTCTCCTGTTGCTGATTGAATTGCTGTATTAATTCCAACTATCTCTCCTCTCATATTCAATAATGGACCTCCGGAATTTCCTGGATTGATTGCTGCATCTGTTTGAATTACATCTGGAATTGAATATCCAGAACCTGATGGAAGTAATCGGCCTAACTGACTAACTATTCCTGATGTCATGGAACCTGATAACCCAAATGGGTTTCCAATTGCTGCAATCTGTTCTCCCACTTTGAGATTTGAAGAGTCTCCAATTGTTAATGGATGTAATAATGCCAAGTCTGCATTCACTTTGATTACTGCAAGATCTGTAAATTCATCTGTTCCAATAATTTCTGCATTGTAAGATCTACCGTCAAGAAATGTTATGACAACCTTTTGTGCATCGTCAATTACGTGCTCATTTGTGATAATGTGACCTTGTTTATCAAATACAAAACCTGAACCAACTCCTCCTGTTTCTGAAACTTCTCCTCTTTGGACATTAACTCTAACAACTCCTGGTTCCGATTTTTCAAATATCTCAATTAACGATAATCCTTTTGAATAAAGTGGAGTAGTTTCACCTACTGTATTTGGACCGTGACCATTACTTACTACGATGTCTGGTTTAACTGATTCAGGCGGTGACACAAACAGGACAGCGACAATTACAATCGTTATTGCAACTCCTATGGCACCACCTACAAAAACTCCTGATTTGTCCATGAGATTTTAATTCCCTATTTTACATCTAAAAGGCTTGCTATATGCTAATGGAACTTTGAGAGTGATCTTTCATAGAATAACTTCTTCCTCTCCAAGTAACTGATGATGTCTTTTTAGCTTGTAGTAATCCACTCAAAAATCCTAAAACTACTACAAGACTTCCAAGCGGTGCAAATACTGCATGTACATATCTTAACTCCAATCCTACTTTGGCCTCAAATATTGCTCCAATGTAAATTAACAATGATGCTACAAATGACGTGATACAAAGAATATTTGATGATAATGTTTCTGTCGAAAATAAAACTGATGTTGCTAAAATTGGAAATGGCACAAAAAGCAAAAACAACACTGCAAAGAAAATTCCTATTGCAATTTTTCCACTTTGAAGATACAATGGTACCATCAATCTTTTTAATGCATTCCAAAGTGTAACCTTGTCTCTAGCCCAAATTGCTTCAACTAGATGTTCCCCTCTTACCATCTTCATTTTGTAACCTGATTCCTTTACTTTTTTCCCCAGTGCACCATCTTCAATTATTTCGTGTTTGACTCCTTCATGCATACCAACTTCTTCATACGTACTTTTCTTTAAAATGAAAAAACTACCAAAAAAGTAACCTGTCTTTTTTGCAGGATTGTTTACATTTAGTGCAGAGAATCGTGTGTGCAAAAATGTGGAAATCATTGGGAGTGTGATGTTTGTCCAAAAGTCAAATGTGAGCATTTTTGGTATGGTTGATAATGCATCTAGTTTAAATGATAATAGATGTGATACTGCTAGTGATATTACGTTTGGTTTGTGTGTAGTGTCTGCATCTGTAAATAACAATAGTTCTCCTGTTGCTTTTCTGTATCCCTCCATACATGCCCAGTTTTTTCCCATCCATCCTTCAGGTTTTTCTCTTGCTGAAACATGAACGACTTTGGAATTTTTCTTTGCATATTCTGCAATTATTTTTCCAGTAGAATCTTCTGATGAATCATCAATTACTATGATCTCATAATCTTTGTAATCTTGAACAATTAACGAGTCTAAACATTTCCCAAGAAACTCTTCTTCATTTCTTGCTGGCAAAATTATTGATACTTTGGGAAATGTCTTTGATGTATTTTCAAATATGTCCAAATATGGTGTCAATCTAAATGAATCAACCATTGTTTTTATCAAAAATACCCATGCTCCGCTTATTCCAATTAGAATTGCAGATAATGAATAATTCAAAACATCAAATGCTATTTCCATAAACTATCTCTCTATCTCTTCTTTGATTT
>REGK01000076.1 GCA_003702545.1 Candidatus Nitrosopumilus sp. | reverse complement strand
AACATGAATCTAAGAGAAAAAATTGCAGAATATCCAAATTTTCCTAAAAAGGGGATTTTATTTAGAGACTTTAGTCCAATACTAAAAGATCCATCAGCAATGGAATCAATTGCTGATGAGTTTTCAAAGTATTTTCATCCAAAAAATATCGATTTGTTTGCAGGAATTGAATCAAGGGGATTCATTCTAGCATGCATTCTAGCCTCAAGATACAACAAAGGCATGATTATGATAAGAAAGGCAGGAAAGCTACCTGGAAAAACTACAAAAATATCATACACGATTGAATATGGAAAAGACACCATAGAGATTCAAAAGGACATCATCAAAGAAGGACAAAGAGTACTAATTTGTGATGACTTGCTCGCTACAGGTGGAACTGCCAAGGCATCAGCAAAACTAATTGAAAAAGTAGGCGGAAAGATTGTCGGGTTTGCATTTATCATAGAACTGGTAGACCTTAACGGAATGAAAGGAATAAGCAAATACGATTGTAAATCATTGGTGAAATACTAATGGAAAAAGACGTAGAGATTGGAATTTTTGGTGGAACTGGAATTTATGATTCAGGTTTACTTGAAGATGCAAAAGAAGTAGATATAGACACACCATACGGAAAACCATCAGATACAATTACAGTTGGAACATTCAAGGGAAGAAAGATTGCCTTTTTGCCAAGACATGGAAAAAAACACACCATCCCACCACACATGATTAATTTTAAAGCAAATATTTGGGCATTCAAGGAACTTGGAGTTACAAGAATTATTGCACCTTCAGCAGTAGGTAGCCTAAAAGAAGAGTTAGCTCCAGGACACTTTGTATTACCAACACAGTTTCTAGATTTTACAAAATCAAGAGATGGTTCATTTTCTGAAGACGGCAGAGTTATTCACATTTCAGTAGCAGATCCATTCTGTCCCGAATTACAGTCATCAATTACTAAAGTGACAGACAGTTTGGACATACACATCCACAAAGACTGCACCTATGTCTGCATTGAAGGTCCTAGATTTTCTACCAAAGCTGAATCAAAATTCTACAGAACAACTGGTGCAGACATCATTGGAATGACCCTAGTTCCAGAATGTCAACTAGCAAGAGAAGCACAGATTTGCTATGCATCAATTTCTACAGTAACTGACTATGATGTTTGGGCAGAAAAACCAGTCACAGCAAAAGAAGTTTTAGAGACACTATCAAAAAACGTTGAAGGAACAAAGAAAATTCTAACAGAATTAATTGAAAAGATTCCTAAAGATAGAAGTTGTTCTTGTGCTAAAGCACTAGAAGAAGCAGAGTTCTAATCATCAACAAATGACTCTTTTTTGAGTCCTTCAGGTAACGACAAATCACCTTGAAGTAGATGTCTTTGCAACTCCATAATTACTTCTTCAACATCATATCCAAGATTTTCTAATTCTTTTTCAGTAGTTTTAGATAGTTTTGCTCCAACATTTTGTCCACCAATCCTTCCAAAGGCTATTGCAGTAAAATGAAATTCATGTTCATCAACATTGAATTTACCATTAATCTTGGCTGCCATCTGACTCCCATGAATGTCATTAATGTGAACTTTGATTTCCATTTTTAAAAATTAGATTTCAACTGCTTTGTTGACGTTATCTTCTACTAAAAAGCTCCAATGATGGTCATCTACGATTTTGTAATCTTCAACTTTTAGAGAAATTATTTTTTCATCAACAGTTTCAAATTTTATTTCTCCATTTTCAGGCAATCTAACTAATTTCCATTTGTCCTTGCCTTCTTGTAATTTACTTACTAAAACTCCCCATTTTTGCTCAGGGGCAATCTTTGGCATACCTACGGTTTCAGCTAATTCCTCAATACCAAGTTGTTTTTCTTCACAATAGAGTTGTTTTGTTGTAGCAGAACGCCAAACATCAACTGAACCAATAGTTCGTTCATTGATGTTGATGTTAATTACACCAAAATACGTGATATCATTACCCAATAAAATTTGGTCATAATAGTTCTATTTAGTCCTTGCATCATCATAAGGTTTCTCCAAAACCACACCTATGCTATCTACAACCTTGTTTCGCTTAAACTCTATATTTTCTCGCTCACACATTCTCCTATACATGTTAACTACAGTGAATCTAGGATGCATTGCCTCGTATTCAGTTTCAGAGATGTCAATGAATGCACCCAGATTCATCAGATCCTTTGCGGCAGTTTCTGCATCATCAAAAGAAATCTTTAGTTTTTCTGAAATTGTTTGTGCAGACATTTTTCCATAACAGGTTACAAGAAGATATACTTTGGTCTGGATTGGATTTAGATGGATTTCTGAAATTAGATCATTTTCAATCTTTGAATCCATAATTCTTCAACCATTCTATTACAATAAAATATGATCCCAT
>REGK01000045.1 GCA_003702545.1 Candidatus Nitrosopumilus sp. | reverse complement strand
CCATTCTATTTTCTATACCATTAAAGCAGGTTATGTGTGAATTTTTCTAATGAAAAAACGTGGCCCTATAGTTTCTGTTTCTGGAATAGTTTTGATAATAATTTCTCTTTCAATTGCTACATCTGCAATCCCAACTAACGTCACTGGATCTGGTGATTTCTTTGTCTCTTCACTGTTTGAAGAGATGTTTGATGAAATTTCTAATGAGATTCAAATTGTTCCTGGTGATTCTGCACACTTCTCTTACACTACGTATTCTTCTGATGTTCCAATTTTGTGGGGCATTCAAATCATTGATTATCAGGCTGGAGATGAACTATCAATTGACATCTCAAATATTTTTGGTGATGATTATGGAACATTTACTCAAAAAGAACCTATTATTTTTGAGGCATTGCAAATTTCTCAATCAGATACACTAAATCTTGAGATTACAAATATTGGTGTTCGCGATGTTACAATCATCACAATGTTTTCTGAAGACCCAGAAAATTCTGAAGCTTTGACAAACTTTGATTCTCCTGTTATGAGCATGGTTGTACCATTGATGGTTTCTGGAATTTTACTTATTTTAGGGATCACTATTTTGATAATTGGTGTGATTGTAATTCTAGTAGATCTGAAAAATAATTATAATAATAAAAGAAATTATTGAGGATTTACTTCCATCTGACCAAATTTACCTTTAGTTAAGGATACTTCTCCTTTGAATTCATTGGTGTATCCATTTGTGATTACAACAACATCTCCAACATTTACTGCTTTGATATCATCTCCCCACAATGTCAATTTCATTTGGTCATCTTCAGTTTCACCATCAGCAATAACTGCATCGCAGACGTCTACTGTTCCTCCGCTTTTCAGGTTAACAGTTCTTGGGTCTCCTTTGCTTTTTACTTCGGCTTTTGCATTTACTCCACTACGCATTTTTTTTGCTTGTGAAATTGGTATGAATTCTGCCATGTATTTTTGAGTCCATTACGCACGATTATAAGCTTTGTTAAAACCCCTCCAATTATTAGATCATTTTTCAATTTTCTCAAAATAGTAATCGAAAAATACTGCTCTGTATTGATTCTCATTGCAGAGATATCGAAGCCCGGTCAACCGAGAGGGACTCAAGATCTCCAAATAGGAAATCCCTTCTCTCAGGAGTTCGTGGGTTCAAATCCCACTCTCTGCACTAAACTTTATACAAAATTACAAGTTCTAGAAATTAAACAACCATTGTTTTGACTTTGGTTACAGAGTGTTCTGAAATTTGTTTGTGCATTTCTGCCAAACTTTCGTCCTTGAAAGATAGATTGCATCTAAAACACTTCCAAACCATCTCGGACATGCATAAGTATACGTACAATTTGCTTATAAAGATATTGCATGATTGATCCAATTTGTTACAATACATGATCATTGTTTTGAAAAAAATGTAATTTTTTTAATTTTTTGGATTAGAATGAAATTTTTTTATGACTAAACTATGATCCAAGGGTTTAGAAGCAAAAAAACTAGCATATTCATTGAAAGATGGTCGATATTTTTGAAATTTTTGGAGAATTTTCATACTTTGGAATTTTTCTTGTACTAATTCTTGTAAACGCATCTCCAATCTTAATGCCGCCAAGCTGGATTGTTTTAACATCTTTTTATCTTCTTGATCCAACTTTGAATGTAGTTATTCTTGCCATGGTTGGTGCGACTGGTGCAACTATTGGTAGATTCTTCCTTAAGAAAATCAGTGGATTATTTAGAAAATTTGTTGGTGAAGAACAAAAATCAAATCTTGACATAATTGGTGATTATCTCAATCATAAAAAATATGGCTACTTGCTTGCATCATTTCTTTTTGGGGCAACACCCCTTCCAAGTAACATGCTGTTTATCACATATGGGTTGATGCGCGCAAAAAGCGTTGGAATCTATGTTGGATTCTGGTTTGGTAGAACAATTTCCTATATCATAATGATCTATTTTGGAAATGCTGTTTTACAACCCTTCTTAGAAATTTTTGAAGACCGTCTAACTGGAATATTACTAATTGACGCTGCAGGAATTGGAATCATTGTTCTCTTTGCATCTATTAATTGGACAGTTTTAATTACTCAGAGAAAAATAAAATTTGTCAAACCAAAAATATGGAGATTCTAAATGAAAGTCCTTGAATTACTCAAAAAAGACGTAAAAAAAATTATGGAAAATGATCCTGCTCATGACTTTGAACATATCATGCGGGTTTACAAAAATGCTCAAAAAATTTGTAAAAAAGAAAAAGCAAATGAAAAACTAGTTTTGAGTGCTGCACTACTACATGATATTGTCTCTTACCCGAAATCTGATAAACGCTCAAAAATGTCTTCAATTGATAGTGCAAAAAAATCAGAGAAAATTCTAAAGAAATATGATTTTGATGAAAATGAAATTGATATAGTCTCAGATGCTATACGTGATCATAGTTTTTCTCAAAAGAAAACCCCTAAAACAATTGAAGGAAAAATTTTACAAGACTCTGATAGATTGGATGCATTAGGTGCAATTGGAATTGCTCGAGTTTTTGCTACTGGTGGTTCTTTGAAGAGACCTTTTTACAACATTGATGATCCGTTTTGTAAAAAACGAAATCCTGATGATAAAACCTGGACTGTTGATCATTTCTTTCAAAAATTGCTCAAACTTGAATCTCTTATGAACACAAAATCTGGAAAAACAGAGGCAAAAAGAAGAACTAGAATACTAAAAGAATACTTGAAACAACTAAAACAAGAGGTCTAACCATAATCGACGTATCTGTCGTATCTCTTCTCAATCTCATTATTCAAACCTGAAACTATTTTCTCATATTCTTCATTTTTTCTAAAATCAATGTATTTACGAATTGCATCAAATTCTTTATCTTGTGGATATGATTCAAAGACTGGCTCTATCATCTTGAAATATTCTAAGGTTTTTTCGCGAAATTCTTCTCGTGTTGGTTTTTTGATGCCTTTCATTCTAAATTCCACTGATGCCCAACTTGCACCTACTACATGTGGAAGTAAATCAAATGCCCTTTGAATCTCATAACGTTCGTCGTTTCTCATGATTCTTGAAGAAATCTTGCAGCAGATTTTGCAAAATAGGTTACTATCATGTCTGCACCAGCCCTCTTTATTGAATAAAGTATCTCTTCAGTCATGTCCTTTTCATTGACATATCCTAGTTGTGATGCGGCCTTTACCAATGCATATTCGCCAGAAACACTGTATGCTGCAACTGGAACATTGAATTTTCTTCGTGTTTCTGCAATCAAATCCAAATACGATAATGCAGGTTTTATCATTACAACGTCTACTCCTTCATTGATGTCCGTTTCCACTTCCATCATTGCTTCTCTGGCATTTGTGTATGGAACTTGGTATGTTTTTCTGTCTCCGAACTTTGGTGCACACTCTGCTGCATCTCTAAATGGTGCATAGAAATTTGAACGATGTTTTGCAGAATGAGACATTATTGAAACATCTGAGAAACCTTCATCATCAAGTGCTTTTCTAATAGCTGCAACTTGACCGTCCATCATTGCAGAAGGTGAGACTGTATCCACTCCTGCTTTTGCCTGGCTTACTGCAATTTTTGAAAGTGTATCTAAACTAGTATCATTATCAATTTTATTTTCATGAATAATTCCACAATGTCCTGTAGATGTAAACTGACATAGACATACATCTGCCATAATTACCATCTTATCTCCAAAATTCTCTCTAATCTGAGAAATTGCTTTTTGAACAATTCCATTATCATCAAATGCAGAAGAACCTGCTTCATCTTTTTGAGTTGGAATTCCAAATAACATGATTGCAGGAATTCCCAAATCACTTATGGCTCCAACTTCATCATTAACATCACCTAATGGCAATCTTTCAATTGCAGTCATTGATTCTACCTGCGTTTTTGTCTTTAGATCTTCTTGAACAAATACTGGACAAATGAAATCTTTTGGAGAAAGTGTGGTCTGTTGGACTAGTTCTCTCATTTTATCTGATGTTCTTAATCTTCGTAGACGTCTTGTTGGAAATGACATGTTAGAAATTCTCTTTTGGTAAAATATAATCCTAGTCGGCCTGTTCTTGTTTTTTATAGTCAAAGAGCTTGCTTGCCAAATCTACCACTTCTGGGTTGCCTTGCTCAGATGCTTTTCTGATGTTGTTCATTGGAGTTGAAACAATACTCTCAACCACTGCTTTGGTTAACTCATCAATAATTTTGATTCTTTTCTCATCTTTTTCATCTAGCATCTGAAGTGCTTTTTGTAACTCTTTTTCTCGAAGTGATTCTATATTCTTGAATACATCTTTTACCAGTGGTTCTGCTTCTAGTCTTTTCATTGAGGCTTCTAATACGGATACTTCTTCGTTAATTATATTTTCAACGGTTTTTACCTTGTTTAATCTGGCATTCATATTCTTTTCAACCATTTCTGCAATTTGATCAAGGTTCATCAGTTTTACTCCTCCGATAGTTGCAACTTTCTCATCTACTGTTCTGGGATTTGACAAATCCAAAATCATCATACCTTTGTTTTTATCTTTCATTGCCTCTGTGATTCTTTCATGTGTTACAAGAAAATATGGGGCAGTTGTTGCCACAAATATTACATCATAATTATCAAATCCTGAAAGAACTTGTTCAAATTTAACTGGGTTTCCACCCATTGTTTCACAAAATGTTTCTGATCTGCTAAGTGTTCTACTGGTTACATCAAATGTATAACCCCTTCTTTCTAATGATTTTGCAACTAGTGTAGATACTTCACCAGTTCCAATCAATAATGTCTTTTTTGTTTTTAATTCATCAATATTCTCTTCTGCAAGCTTTACTGCCATTGAACCAACTGAAATTCCTCCTTTACCAATTCCACTGGTGTTTCTAATTCTAGTACCTATTCTGATTGCTTTATCAAATAATGTGTTAAGGTGCTGGCCTGATGCTTTTCTTTCTCTTGCAGATGTAATAGAATTTTTAATTTGACCCAAAATTTGTTCTTCTCCCAAAACCATAGAATCCAAACCTGATGTCAACTTCAATAAGTGATGTAATGCATTTTGATTCTCTTCAATCTCCATGTTTTCATCAAAAACCTGTTCTTCTAATCCAGCTAATGATGCCCATGTTTTCTTTATCTTGTCTACTCCTTGATTTTTTGATTTAGCAAATAATTCGATTCTGTTACATGTTTGAATTATAACACATTCATCTAATCCTGAATGTTCCTTGAATTGATCATATGCATCTTCAACATCTTTTATTGTAAATTGCTCTAAAATATGGATTGGTGAATTACGAAAAGTTACACGTGCATTAATGATATTTTGACTCATTCCCAATTCCTCACTATTGTAATGGCTCTTCTTTCAGCTTTTTTCACCTGACCGTCTTTTATTAACTGATCAATCTCATTATCAGCCATGATACTTCGAAGACAGGCTCTTCTTTCTACTGGTGTTGGAATTTTCTCTTTGGCTGTATCTCTTGCGATCTTTTGAATTTTAATTTGAGCAATGTCTTTTTTTGTGATGACTTTTCTCAACAGTTCTTCTGATTCTCTTTTGAGTTTTTTTGACATTGCTGGACTACGTCCCCCAGTAAAGATTGCTATCTGAATCATTTTTTCAAAATCAATAATGGCAGGATTTGAAAAATCACTCTCATCTGAATTGTCAGAACTATATGTGATAATTCTTCTCTTCTTTCCTGCATTGATAATTTTTTGATTGAGTTTTCTATCATCAGTACTTGTAATGATGATGTCTGGCTTGAGTGCTGTAATGAATTTGGTATCTTGAATGTTTTGTTTTTTTAATTGAATTTTTTTTGATTTTGCAAGTTTGCTGATTTGCGGAGTTACTTTATTGCTAATTACTGTAATGTTGCATTCTTCTTTTATCAAAGAATTGATTCTTTTTTGTGCCTCATTTCCTCCTCCAATTACTATCACTGACTTTCCTTGAAGGTTTAGGTCTACTATCATCGATCAAAAACCCTTCGATTTCTATTTATGTATTAAAATTTTGTATGTGTATCTAGCTACATTTTTAATTGAATGAAGGGGGCTTTGTCATATGACCTCTATGGATGAATTAGACAAAGAACTTCTCAATGAAATCCAATGGACATTTCCACTTGTTACTAGACCCTTTGATGCAATTGCAAAAAAGTTCAACTCTACACCTGAAATTGTAAAAGAACGTCTTAACCAACTTAAGGAAATTGGTGTCTTAAGACAACTCAGTGCAATTTTTGATACTAGAAAACTTGGTTATACTAGTTCATTGGTTGCCATGGAAATTGAACATGATAAACTAGAATATGTTGCAAGTCAAATTAACCGTCATCCTGGAGTTAGTCATAATTACGAACGTGATCATCAATTCAATCTTTGGTTTACTCTGGCTGTTCCACCGGGATCAGATTTGAAAACAGAACTTGAAAAATTTAATGTGTTAAAGGGAATCAAAAAGGTTCGAATGCTTCCTACTCTACAACTCTTCAAAATTGGTGTAAAACTTGACATGGTTGATGAGAAAAAACATGATGTTGCTCCAACTGAAGAGAAAAAAGAAATCAAAAATGTAAAATTTGAACCAACTGAAGAAGACAAAGATTTCATTCGCGAATTACAAAAAGACATGGATATTATTGATGAACCATTTATCAAAGCTGCAAATAATCTTGGAATGACCGAAGATGAATTGTTTGAAAAAATGAAACATTATGAAGAGATTGGAGTGATGAGAAGATTTGCAGCCATTCTAAGACATAGACAAGTTGGATTTACTGCAAATGGAATGATTGTATGGAAAGTTCCTGAAGACAAAATTACCGATGTTGGTTCTCAACTTGGAGCCTTCCCTCAAGTAAGTCATTGTTATGAACGCCCTACCTATCCTGATTGGCCTTACAATGTCTTTTCTATGATTCATTGTAAAACTCATGAAGAGGCAAATGAAATGGCAAAAACTATTCAAGATCAAATTCATGTTGATGATTATAGAATACTCTTTAGTTCCCGTGAATTCAAAAAAACCCGTGTTGAATATTTCGTTGAAAACTCATTCTCTTTAGAAGAGACTGTCACTGCTTCCTAAATTTCGTTTTCATCATGTCCAACGACATGAACTGTACAAAAATACTGATCATTCATGTTGCAATAGAATGAAGAATCTTCCCCGCACTCTTTACATGGTGGCTTTTCATCATGTTCTGATAGTTTGGTGTGGTAGATCTTGCTTCTGGTTGTAATTACAGAATCCTTGTAGATTCTTGTCAAATTAGTATAATATTCTAATTCTACTTGGTTTAGAGGAGTATCGTTTTTTATTTTTTTAATAATTGCTTCCCATTTCTTGTATTCGCCTATTTTGGCAAGCTTCATTCTTTCAATAACTTCTAGAGTTTTTTTTGCATCAATTGGACTATCCAATTCACAAATTAGTTTGCTTGTGGTGTTGCTTTTAATTCGTACTCTGGCCATGTATTGTACAATTCTTCAATCTCCTTCATGTCTGATGCAGGAATGTATTGACCTTTGGTCATTTCAACATAGTTGACAATCTCTTCTTCACTTACTACAGTTGGGAAAACTGATGCAAATCCTTTCTTTGTCATAATGAATTTCATAGCTAACTCTGTAATTGTTAGATCATTTCTTTCAGCTATTGGTCTTAACTGTTCAACTTTTTTTAATGATGCTTTAATCCACTCACCCTTTCTAACTGATCTGTGATCTTTTTCATCAATTTTTGTATCTGCGTTTACTTTTCCAGTTAAGATTCCAGATGCTTCTGGAACTCTTACTAAAATTCCGACATCTTTTTCAACTGCCTT
The DNA here is from genome assembly GCA_003702545.1 of Candidatus Nitrosopumilus sp. GTDB lineage: Archaea > Thermoproteota > Nitrososphaeria > Nitrososphaerales > Nitrosopumilaceae > Nitrosopumilus. Next base: position 1,509 of record REGK01000045.1, on the reverse strand, counting down.
TTGCATCAATTCATTTCCTGGTGTTTGTTCTAAAATATTGTAAACTGTTTGAACTGCACTAACGTTTGGTCTATCCATTGCATCCATGCCTTCTTGTGTCCATCCAATTGCTGGACCTAGTGCAACTTGGTATGTTTTGATAGAGCCATCTGCAATAAAACCATCAAGAACATTGAAGATTGAATCATCTCTGATGTGTTTTAATTTTGGATTATGCAATCCATACATGTCTAGATGATCAGTTTGTAACCTTTCCAAGCTATCTCTTAGTGCCTTTTTTGTAAAATCTTCGTCAAATCTTTGTGGTAATTCACTGTGACCAATTTGTTCAACTTCTGAAAAATCATAACCGTATTTTGTAGAGATTACTATTTCATCTCTCATATCCTTAAATACCTCGCCGATTAGTTTCTCACTTTTTCCTTTTCCATACATATCACCTGTTTCAAAAAAGTTGATTCCCAAATCATATGCTTTTTTGAGCATTCTTTTTGCTTCATCTTCTTCAATTTTTTTGCCCCACCAATCAAGTGCTATGGACCATGCACCAAATCCTAATTCTGATACTTTGATGTCTGATTTTCCTAGTTTATTGTAATTCAATCTTATTCTCCTTTTTGAAAATCATTTTTTGATTTATCATTTATGTTTATCCAAGATTTGCACCTTTGAAATTCTAACCTAAACTGGAAATTAACGGCACAATATCCTTTTTGACACAAACGATCATTGGAATATCATTTTTTACGTATGTTGAGACTTGAGTTTCTCTCAAATCCATTATCAAATCTTGAAAGTCTCTAACATTATCTACCTCAAATGCTAGCATGAAATCCTCATCATGTATTCCAAAAGAGTATGTAGTGTTTAGAATTACTTGAGGATATTTTTTACTCACTTCAATATGTTCATCCATAATCTCTTGTCTTTTTTCTTGAGGTAAGAGATACCATTCACGTGTTTTTGTAAATGGGTAAACTATGACATGTTTTTTTGGTTCCATACCTGTAACGAATCCGTGCTCTTTTGCTTGTCCTTTAACATAGATTGATGGTCTTGAACATGATAGATATGTTCTAGATGGAATGATGTATTTTCCAAAGACTGTTTTGTATAATTTTTCTATGGCTTTTTGAATTTCTTCTAATGAATTACCAACGAACCATAACAAAAAGTCTGCATCATCTCTTAATCCTAAATTGGAATATGCTCTGTATCTTATCCCTGAATTTTTTAAAATATTTTCAACTTCTTTTGCAGACTCTTCTTTTGCCAAATCTGCCATCCATCTCCACTTAGGATCAACTTTGAAAAATGAGAAATTGAAATAGTATTGCTCATTTTCTTCTGACATGTTATGTCCAATTTGAAAACCCTATTTAAACAAAAACTAGATTTCTTGTTGTGAAATTTCTAAAATTTGATTTATGCAGTTTGTTCTAAAACCCAATCATATCCTTCTGATTCGAGTTTGTCTGCAAGAGATGCATCTCCTGTTTTGAGAACTTT
>REGK01000008.1 GCA_003702545.1 Candidatus Nitrosopumilus sp. | reverse complement strand
ACAATCTTATCGGCCACATCCATACCTTCAGTAACCTCTCCAAATACAGTATATTGTCTGTCTAGGAATGTACTATCAGTTGTTACTATGAAGAATTGTGAGCCTGCACTATCTGGATCCTGTGCTCTAGCCATTGAAACAATTCCACGTAAATGAGATCTAGAACTGAATTCTGCTTTTACATTATATCCTGGACCGCCCATACCCCATGAACTTTTGTTATCTGTTTTTGTATTTGGGTCTCCACCTTGAATCATGAATCCTGGAATTACTCTATGAAATAGTGTTCCATCATAGAATCCATCTTTAGCTAATTTTTCAAAGTTTCTTACTGTCTCAGGAGCCAAATCTGGTAGAAGTTTAAATGAGATTTTTCCAAAATTTGTTTCAATATTTGCTGTAGTCATTAGAAATACTCTGAACTATTATCATAAGAGTCTTTTGTGAAAATACTTTTGATTATCCTTATAGATTGCATATCTATTTTGAAAAATCTATAATTCTCAGTACGTTTTTCGTTGATAGGTAAAATTTTTGAAGATTTGCGATTTTTTTATAATCCCAACTATTAACTTCTTACAAATTAAAATTTTGAAATTTCAAAAATAGTCTTATATAGAACAGTTAGAATTTAGAATTCGTTGAATCGCACAAACCAAAGTACGATCATTAAAGAAGCAATTAATTCATATCTTGACAAAGGTGTAACTGACAAACAAGACATCTATACCAAAGTGGTTGATGAGCTTGGTGTTCCAAGACCTACTGTCAGAAGAGTCGCAAGGGATCTAAGAACTGAATTATTACAAAAAATCCAAATCCTACAATCTGATATGCCTAAAGCAACTGTTGCTTCTGAAGAAGACGAGTAAATTCGGCTCTTTTTTTCTTTTTAATTATTATTAATCTCAGAATTTCACCATTACTATTATAAACAATGAATTTTTCAAATCATTTATGGGATATTTAGGAAACCATTTGGCTACAGTCTCAACTGGTGTTTTTGCAGCAGTACTTACTGGACTTTGGCCATACTTTGTTGACTTTGCACCTCTAATGAACTTCATATTCATTATGGCAGTTCCAATTACTTGGTTCCTTGTGTTTACTTGCTGGATATCTCAAAAAAGCACAGATTACATGCATGCACATGCCCCTCACAGCGAAAAAAAAAGCTTGAGTAGCGCAGAAACAGTTCAAACTACAACTACTGGTACACAAGTAAGTCTTTCAGAAATTAAACAAGTTCAAACTGAATTATCTTCTGAATTAAACAATCTCAAAGAAACTGTAAAATTAAAAGATAGTGAGATTGAAAGACTAAATCAAGAAATTTCTAATCTACAAACTCTTGTACAGATTGAATCATTAAAGACTGAACTAGCTAATTTGAAAATGTTAGCATCTAAAAAGAAATAATCTAAATCTAATCCTTACAATGGGAACAAACAATTCCGTGATTATTCTTACAACCTGGACAACTTTCTGCTCCTCCATAATGGCATTTACACGAACATAGTTCTGTAGGATCTTTTTTGTCACTCAATCTTATCTTTTTTACATGTAGTTAGTATTTGACTTTTACATCTCTCTTGATAAAATATTTAAGAAATTCATAAGAGAACTCAAAATAATTTTTGAAATATGTATGCTATTAGATTTTTAATTATATGATCTCAAATTTTTCTATATCACTCTTGAGAATTCTAGAACTTGTCAATTCTTATGAAAACAATTTTCTATTTTGAGTAATGTAATTTTTTAAAATAATTTTAGATTAATTTTCTAGTTTCTCTGCAATCTTCAAAGTTTCATCAACCATTTCCTTAAGTCTTGCTTGACCCTCATCTGAAATATTATTTTCACTTATTGATTCTGTAGTTAAGAAAACCGCCTTTGGATTTGTAATTACTCTGAAATATGATAACAACTGAGTAAGTAAAGTCTGAACATCAATAAATCCAATGTTTCCTGCAGCCAAAATTGCCATTCCTGCAACTTTTCCTGCAGTCTCTTTGTAACTGACATACTCAAACAAATTTTTGAGCGCAGCACTGAAAAATGAATTGTAAATTGGGGAACCAATTAACCATACATCTGCCTCCATAATATCTTTAGCAGCGTCTTTTGTCGCCTGATTGTATTCTTCTTCAGGTCCTCTATAACACTCAACTTCTCCGTCAGATAAATTGATGAGTTTAACATCTTGATTTTTTGTTTTAGTATATTCGTAAACATATTTCATTATGATCTGTGTGTTTGCATTTTTTCTTGGACTACCAGAAATTACTACAACTTTCATAACTAAAGCCAATTCTTTTTCTATTTAAATTTCTAGAACAAAAAACAAAACGGGCTTGGAGGGCTTCGATCCCTCGACCTGTAACTTAGGAGGCTACCACGCTATCCATGTTTCGCGTCAAATTGACTCTGCGCCACAAGCCCAGCAGAAAAAACATTTTTAATTATTTAAGCGTAGTCAAGATTTTCTTTGATCATTTTTTGAATACTTGCCCAACTTTCATTTTGTTGATTATTCCATTTTTCAAAGTATACTACATCTTTTAGATCAAGTCTTGGTAACCAACCAGCAGTTTCAAGATCTGGTTTCTCTGCAAAGTCATCTACGTATCCTAAACACAAATACGCTACAGGAACAACATGTTCAGGCAATTCTAAATTTTCTTTTAGTGTTTCATTTGATAGAATGCTTACCCAACCAAGACCAATTCCTTCTGTTCTAGCTGCTAACCATAAATTTTGAATTGCACAACATACACTATACAACCCTGCTTCAGGAATGCTTGATCTGCCTATCACAAATGGGCCAAATTTTGATGGATCATATGTTACGCATAAATTCACTGGAGACTCTAAAATCCCTTCCAGTTTGAATGAAAGATACTTTGATCTCTTTGGCTCTTCTACCAATTGAGATGAACGATTCTTTTCTTCTTCAAAAGATGCTTTAATCCTCTTTTTTGTTTGAATATCTTTTATCAGAATGAAATTCCATGGCTGTGAGAATCCTACTGATGGTGCATGGTGTGCGGCATGAAGAATTTTTGAGAGAGCCTCATCTTCAATAGGCCTTGATGTAAAATGAGACCTTACATCCCTTCTTGAATAAATTGCCTTGTAGAATCCTTTTTTTTCTTCTTCAGTAAAATTATCTTCCAACTAATTCACGCCTTTCTTCTTTTTATTCATTCTTTCTTTTGTTAAACGTTAATAATGCCACAATTTAGTTTTGTATTTCAATGGGCCGGTAGTCTAGCTGGTTAGGATACCGCCTCGACACGGCGGTGATCGTGAGTTCGAATCTCTCTCGGCCCACTTTTTAATTAAAAACCAGTACTGAATTCTTTGTCAATAGTACTCCATGAAGTCTGAGTAGTAAGAAGTCCTTCAGCAGAAAAACTATCAATTCTTTCATTTATCATATCCTCGTAAATTTCTGGATTGATTTCTGATTTTGTTAATACAAATATGCTGCTCAATGGTATCTGATCTCCTGAAGAGAACACTGCTCTTCCTGGTAATGCAACATCCATTGCAGAATATTGACCTGAACCTAATTCAACTCCATTAGTAAAAAGTTGATAATCAATAACCCCAACTGTGAATGCTTTCTCACTAGGATTTTTTATAAGAAATGTAACATCAAACTTTGCTTTATTATTTACATTATCTACATCTATCAATTCAACACTAAACAACTCAATTTCTGCTTGTTCTAACTGAGCATTATCTAAACTTGCATAGAAAACAATTGCTCCCATTAAGGCAAGAACTCCAGCTATTGCAACATAAACTGTCATCCTGCTCTGAAGTGCCATTTCAATCTATCAAATTACGTATAACTAAAAAAGGTTGTCAAGATCCAAATACATAATATTTCATTGAAAATATGATAAACTATGGCAGCAATAGAGCAAGCAATTCTTACATGGATTCATCTTGTTGCAGCTGCAATTTGGGTTGGTGGTTCATTATTTATTGGAATAGTCTTTTCTCCTCTTCTCAAAACTATGACAAATTCTATTGAAGAAAGAATGCAAATTATGATTCGTGTTGGAAGACGATTTAACAAAGTAGCTGTTCCTTCATTAATTATTTTGATGGCAACAGGATTGTATAGTTCACATGTATTACTAAGCAAACCAGATCTTCTTGTTGCAACAAGTTATGGAACTTTTCTTATAATCAAAATACTTCTTGTAATTGCATTAATTATTACGTATATTGTTCATGTTAGAGTAATCAGAAAAGATGTTGAAGACAAGATAATGTCAAACCAAATGCCTGAGCATCAAATTCAAAAATTAAGAAAAAAAATCATTATTCTTGGGGAAATTACTGTAGTTCTCTCTATAGCAATACTATTCTTTGCAGCATTACTTGATGCTGGAGTGTGATATTCCTTCAATAATTACTTCAAAACCATTAGGCAATTTACCTATGCCATACTTACAACCAGAAATTTTTGATGTTACAAACAAGTTGGTTTCCAAGTGTTTTGTGATTTTTTTTACTTGAAATGTAGTCTTACCTTTGGCCAGACTTGCTGGAACTACGATCATATCTGCCAAATTCTCATCTACTGCTAGATCTTCTAAAAATCCATCAAGATCTATATCAAAACTCTGTGTTTTTTTATCAAATAATGAATCAATTCCTGTGATTGAGTTCTCATCAATAATGTAAATCAATAAAGATGCACCAGAGTCTAGTGCTTCTTCTTTTCTGATTTCTATATCCACCACAAAATTTTCATTGACCAGTTTTTCTTTAATTCTTTTAATTTCCCTTTCAATTTTTTCATTTGAAATTTTTGAAAATGTAGATAGAATTTTTGCCTGATTTGTTTTTCTTTTTGATAATGAAATGGCTTTAACATTTGATGGGTTAATTTCTAAATTCATTTCTCCGTTTCCTTTTGGATAATACCCTCGTTTTTTTAAATCAACTGAGAAATTAATTCCCATTCTTGAATACGCTTCTCTCAAAACATGTTGTGTGTAGAACATTGTTGGGCTCCATTGTACATCTGTCCCACCTTTGATTGAAAGATCAAGTTTCTTTTGTGATATTGCTACTATTGGAATTAAAACTTGTAAAATTAGTGAAATACTTCCTGCAGTTCCTACATTCTCAGATAATTTTGAATTTTTAATTTCACCTGGAATGAATTTCAATTCGGTAGAACCAATTTCATCACCAAAAACTTTAGAATTTGAAATTTTTTTTAGAATTTTAATTGCTGTAAGATGTTGTGCCTTTAATCCCGGAACTTTTCTATTCTTTCTAATATTTACAATATGAATTGGTTGTTTTGTAATAGATGAAAGAGTGATTGCAGAACGAATTATTTGTCCTCCACCTTCTCCATGTCCTCCGTTAATTTTTAAAAAATCCATGATTTCTCCTTCTTGTGACTCTTTATGATAGTTTTTTAAAAAAGAAATTTTCTATTCTTTTGTATGAATGGATTGCTAATAGGACGATTCCAACCTTTCCATTTGGGTCATCTTGAAGCATTACGATTCGCTTTATCAAAAGTTGATAAATTATGGCTAGGTTTAGGAAGTTCTAACAAGCCTTCTGAAAAAAATAATCCTTTTTCAGCTGAAGAACGCAAAGAAATGATTCTATCCTCTATAGATGATTCAATGAAAGAAAAAATTTCAATCTATTTTATCCCTGACTTGGATAATCATGTAAGGTGGATTGAAAAAATCGATACCATAGTTCCAGATTTTAATATTGTATTCTCAAATGATGAATTGACTAATCATTTGTATTCAAAACGAGATGTTCAAGTAATGCCAATTCCTTTTTTGAAAAGAGATGAATTATCTGGAACAAATGTTAGGGATTTGATTATAAGCGATCAGAAATGGGAGCATCTTGTACCTCTAGGAACTAGAAATTTTTTAGAAAAATTAAATGCTAAAGATCGACTCAAAATTCTTTAATTATAAATAAGCCTCATCAAAAACTCTCTTTGGAGATAAATTTTGGAATATTTAGTTATGCTTCCCGGACCAACAAATGTCCCAGAGCGAGTTACTCGTGCTATGATTACCCCTTCCATTAATCACCGTAGTGATGATTTTGTAGAACTTTATGAGGAATGTGTTGATAATACAAAGAAAATTTTTGAGACTGAAGGCGATGCGGTTTGTTTATCTGCTTCGGGAACTGGTGCAACGGAATGCTCAGTTGTTAACTTAATCAAAAAAGGTGACAAAGTAATCATTCCTGTTAATGGAGAATTTAGTACTCGTTTGGCTCAACAAATCGAATGGGCAGGTGGAGAAACAATTAGAGTTGAAACTCAACCTGGTGTAAATGCTACTTATGATCAAATCAAAGAAGCTTTTGATAATAACAAAGATGTAAAGGCATTCTATTGTGTTTGGAATGAAACTTCTACAGGAACCATGTTGAATTATCTTGATAAAATAAAGGATCTTACCTCCAGAAATGACTCTTACTATGTTTTAGATGGAGTTTCAATTGTTGGTGGTGAGGAACTTCACATGGACAAATGGGGAATTGATATTGCAATGACTGGTGCACAAAAAGCATTTGCATGTCCTCCAGGCATTTCACCAATTTGTATTAATCAAAGAACTAGAAAATACATGGAAGATAATCCTCCAAATACAATGTATTTCAATTTACCTAGATACTTCAAGTATTATGATGAAGCAAAACATACTCCATTCACTCCTGCATTACCAGTTCTTTATGCTTACAGAGAAGCAATGAGAATTATTTTAGAAGAGGGTATGGAGCAGAGAATTCATCGTCATAGAGTTTGTTCTGATGCATTATACTCTGGTTTGTCTGCAATTGGATTAACACCATTTGCTGATGAAAATTCCCGTTCAACAGTTGTAATTGCATTAAACTACTTAGATGGATTAGAAGACAAAATTTTCCGTGATACACTCGCAAAGAAATTCAGAATTCTTGTTGCAGGCGGATTTGGAAACCTCAAAGGCAAAGTGTTTAGAGTTGGATGTATGGGTGAAGTTAATCAATATCATGTTATGAGAGCAATTTCTGGAATTGCTTCAACATTAGCAATGATGGGATATGATACTGATCCACAAGCAGGACTCAAAGTTGCTGAAGAAAAACTAAAAGCTCTCTAAAACCCTGTTAACTTAATATAAGGAAATTCGAGACCGATCACATTGACTTTCGATAAAGGTTCACTAATCCTAGTTGATTATACAGCTAAGGTCAAAGATAGTGAAGAAGTATTTGATACAACTCTAGAAGAGGACGCAAAAAAATATTCTATTCATGAGCAAAATGTCAAGTATCAACCAAAGCTAGTTTCTATTGGTGAGGTTTCATATCCAGTTCTAAAAGGACTTGATGAAGCTCTTGCAAAAACTGCTGTAGGTGACAAACTTACAGTTGAAGTTACACCTGAGAAAGGATTTGGTGAAAGAGATTCTGGTAAGGTTAGAATGATTCCAATTAGAAAACTAGGTGAAGATGCTGAGAAAGTTTCTGTTGGTGATACAATTGAAGTTGATAACAAACGTGGAATAATTCGTTTTATTGGTTCAGGAAGAGTTCAGATTGATTATAATCACAGATATGCAGGAAAAACAATTCTTTTTGATGTAAATGTTCTCAAATCACTTGATGCTCCAAATGACAAAGTAGATGGAATTCTAAAAAACAGACTTCCAGTAGAAGATTCAAAAATATCATTTGATTTGAAAGATAAAGAAGTAAGCATTACCATTCCTGAAGAAATTCTTCGTGCAGATGGCTTGCAAATTATGAAACACTTTATTCAATTAGACATTTTCAAATTTGTTCCTACTTTAGAAAAAGTAAACTTTGTTGAAACTCATGTCAACAAACAAACTAAAGAAAAGAAAACTGAAACAAAAGAAAACGCACCTGAACAAAAGACTGCTTAAATTAAATCACTTTAGTACTCTTTGCAAGACTTTTTGCCTTTCTTCTTGTCATATCTACCTCTTTTAGAATTGTATATCTTTCCGGTCTCAAATCTTGTGCAATAACTAAGGCATCTATAATTTGTTCTTCAGTTAAACCAATTTGTTTTGCAGTAGTTGGCGCTCCAACATCTTTTAGTGTTTTAACAATTTTTTTCCAATCTTGCCCTTGTAGTTTTGCAATCATAATCGAACCTATCCCACATTTTTCTCCATGTAGTCCCTTTCCTGGTGCAATTTTATCTAGGGCATGTGAAAATAGATGTTCTGCACCTGAACATGGTCTGCTACTTCCAGCAATACATGAGGCAACTCCAGCACTAATCAAAGCTTCAACAATCACTCTTGCATCTAATCCATTTTTTGCATATTTTCTTGAATTATCAAGTACCATCATAGCACTCATCATAGCTAATTCTGCTGAGTAAGTTCCATAATACTCGCCAGTTTTTTGATGACCTAATTGCCAATCCTTTACTGCAATGATATTTGCAATCAAGTCCCCACAACCACTAGCAAGTAATCTTGATGGGGCTTTTTTGATAATGTCAATGTCCACAAATACTCCTAATGGAGCAGTTGCAACAATAGAATGTGGTTTGTCACTTTTAACTGAAACAAATGGACTTGATACTCCATCATGTGATGCAGCTGTTGGCACACTGACAAATGGAATATCTAAATTAAAAGAAATTAATTTTGCAGTATCCACAGAACGTCCACCTCCAATACCTGCAATCATATCACTGCGATCTTTTTTTACTTCTTTTTCAATTCTATTTAGTGTGCTAATTTGATTATCTTTTGATGTATGCCATACAAACTTGATTCTTTTTGTTTTCAATGATTTTTCAATTCTTTGTCTAAGAACTTTTTTTACATTAATTCCTGAAATAAGAGAAACTTTTTTTGGTTTGGTTAAATTACGCAAAAATTCTCCAAATTCATTTATGTTCTTCTCACCCACAACAATCTGTCTAGGTAATTCCATTGTGTGTGATTTCATGCGATCTTGATTTTTTGTCATTATTTATGATTTCCAGAGATCAAAAAGTTATTTAAAAGGGTGAAATGCCATTTACTTTATCTTAATAGGTGTACTTTTTGTCAAATAATGTCGAAGAAAAAATTCTGCACGGGACTACCACTGTAGGTATCAAGGCAAAGGATGGTGTAGTTTTGTGTGCAGATATGAGGGCAAGTGCAGGATATTTTATTGCAAATAATAATACCATGAAAATTCAAAAAATTGATGACCATGCAGGATTGACTCTTGCTGGTGGTGTGGCAGACGCACAAAATATTGTTGATATTTTACGTTATCATTCTAATCTTCATAGGGTCGAAAAACACGGACCAATCTCAATCCATTCACTTGCAAGACTTTGTTCCTTGATCTTCCATCAAAATAGAGGCTATCCATTCATGGCCGATATCTTAGTTGGCGGTTATGATGCAGAAGGTCCTGCATTGTTTAACATTGACATGTTTGGTTCTGTTGAAAAGAAAGCATATGTTACAACTGGTAGTGGTTCACCAGTAGCTTATGGTTTACTTGAAGAAGAATATAGAGAAGATCTTACAGTTGAAGAAGCAAAAAAAATTGCTTTAAGAGCTGTAAAAGCAGCAATAGTTAGAAACATTGGTACAGGCGATGGAATTAATATCGCAATTATGGATAAAGACGGATTCCGTCTTTTGACTGAAGAACAAAAGAAAGCAGTCATTGAACTTTAGTGATTTAATGCAAAGAAAACAACAACAAAAAGAATTACCTCCTAGTAGCCAGAATATAATGGCCACCATACTGCAAAGTATACCTAAAGAGGCAAGCGTTACAAAAATTGAATACGAAGGACCACGAATTGCACTTTACACAAACGCTCCTCGTTATCTGTTGGAAAATAATCAAACAATTTCAAATCTTGTAAGTGTGATCAAAAAACGAATTGTTGTTAGAACTGATGAGTCAATTAGAAAACCTGAAGATGATGCTAGAAAAATTATTGCAAGTTTGGTTCCAGAAGATGCCAAATTGCAGAATACTCTATTTGATACTGCAACAGGCGAAGTCTCAATTGAGGCAAAACGACCTTGGTTGTTACAAAGAAATGCTAAAGAATTCAGCCATGCTGAAGTAACTGAGCAAACAGGTTGGAAAATTCGTGTAAGAAAGGCTACAACTGTTCCGTCTCGTACTATTCAAACAATTAATGCTACTCTCAAACAGGCTTCTGCAGAAAGAAGTAAACAACTCAAACAAGTTGGCGATGAAATCTTTAGACCTAGATTGACTCAAAGAACAGAAGTTTCACTTCATACTCTTGGTGGATTTGGTCAAGTTGGACGTTCTTCATTGTTGTTATCCACACCTGAAAGCAAAATTCTCATTGATTGTGGAATAAACCCTGGAGCACGTTCTCCAATGGATGCATTTCCTAGACTCGACTCTTTGAATCTTACACTTGATGATCTTGATGCTATAGTTATTGGTCATGCACACTTGGATCATACTGGATTTTTACCTACATTATGTAAATATGGATACAAAGGACCGATCTATTGTACAGAACCAACACTACCAATGATGAATCTAATTCAATTAGATGCAATCAAAGTTGCAGCAGCTCAAGGAAGAACCCCGATCTATTCTGAACGTGATGTAAAACAAATCATGAGACAGACAATTACTTTGCCATATGGAACTGTAACTGATATTTCTCCTGACATTAAACTAGTTCTTGCAAATGCAGGTCACATTCTTGGCTCTGCATTATGTCACTTTCATATTGGAAATGGTGACCACAACTTTGTTTATTCTGGTGATATTAAATTTGGAAAAAGTATCTTGTTTGAAGCTGCTAGTTGGAATTTCCCTAGAGTTGAGACATTACTCATAGAAAGTACTTATGGTCTTAAAGAAGACATTCAACCTAGTAGGCAAGAAGTTGAATCAGCTTTCATTAATGCTGTGAATAATACTCTTGCAGACGGCGGTAAAGTTTTGATTCCTATTCCTGCAGTTGGTCGTGCACAAGAAATCATGATGGTAATTGATCATTATATGAAATCTGGTGAAATGATAGAGGCTCCAGTCTTTACTGAGGGAATGATTTCAGAGGCTTCTGCAATACATGAATCATACCCTGAATATCTTGCACGTGAATTAAAACAAAAAATTCTTGAAACTGATGATAATCCATTTGATTCTGAATATTTCACAAATATTGAGCATGCAGATGCGAGAGAAGAACCTATGAGAGAAGATTCTCCTTGTATAATCTTGGCAACATCTGGTATGCTTGAAGGCGGACCTGTTTTAGAATATTTCAAAAACATTGCTCCTGATAAAAAGAGTAAAGTACTCTTTGTGTCTTATCAAGTAAATGGAACGCTGGGCAGAAGAGTTCTTGATGGTTCTAAACAAGCAACAATGTTGGGAAAAGACGGTAAAGTTGAAGTTGTAACGATCAACTGTGGTGTAGAAAAGCTAGATGGATTCAGTGGACACAGTGATTACAATCAACTAATGTCATTTGTACAAAGACTAAGACCAAAACTTCGAAGAGTGCTAGTCAACCACGGTGAAAGAAAGAAATCAGAAAACCTTGCTATGAATATCCGAAGAATGCATAGAGTTCCTGCTCATTATCCGCAAATTCAAGAAGCAATAAAATTATTTTAGATCGTATTCTGGTTTCCAGATCTTTATGTTAGATGGAGCAACAATAATTCTTTCTTCACCCAATCTTGCAATATCTGCACCAGCACTTTTTGCAATAGAATACAATTCTTCTACAACCTTTCTAAGCTGCTCTACATCTTTTTGAGCTAGTGGTGTTACTCTAAGAATCAAAATCATCTCTTTTTTGATGTCTTCTTGAATCGAATGTACATCACTGATATCTCTAATGGTGATAGCCTTTAGAAATGTCGTATTTTCCTGCTTTTGCATTCTAATTGAAAATGTGATCTACTCCCTCAAAAACTCTTCCTTAGTTTTAACTAATTTTTTAAAAAATTTACGCCTAGATTCTGAATTTTATGTAATCTTCTTCTTCTATGCTTTTAGCACTAATTTCTTCATCAATATCTGCCTGTTTTACCAAAACAATTTCTGATTGATTTTTTGGTGCATCTGAATATCTCAGAGTTACAGATGATGCAAAGTTTGTATGATCTTTTGCGGTGTTACCTCTAAGAATTGATGTTGGTCCAACATGATCTTTTGCTTCAAGTAAAATATCATTTGGTAATGCAATTGCTTTGATCATTTCATTTTCATCTTTGTTTCTACCAACAACTAATTTTGTTTCTTCATCTAATCTGAAATGTCTTCCAATTTTTAACAAATCAATATCATTGATTGTTGGATTTTCAACATGTTTGAAAAGATCTTTGGCTTTAATACCAAATTGTGGTTCTGTTAACAAACATCCACCACCTGCATTAGGAGGATTTTCAATTCCATATTTTTTTGCCATATCTAATTGGTTTCTTCTTGTTCTACCTCTTATCATTCCAAGATTTTCTCTTTTGATCAATCCTTCTTTTTCAGGAATTGTTTCTGGTAGCAATGCAGCAGATAATGGTCTGACAATTTTTCCTACAAGATCTGATTCTTTTTCGATAGTCCTTAATGCAGGTGCATGTTGACTCATTGGACGTTGACCTAACACTTCTCCTGACACAATAAATTCAGCACCAATTTCTTCCATGTGTTTTTTTGCAGCATCAAACATCATTGCTCTGCAATCAATACATGGGTTAAATCCAGCACCAATTCCATGTTTTGGATTCTTTAGCATCTCGATATATTCATCACCTAGATACACTGTCTTCAAATTTACATTAAGATCATCTGCTCTTTCTCTAATTTCAAATCCACAACCTCTACCACAATCAAAATCACAAAATGGCGTTTTTATTGCAACTGCAGAGACATCAAATCCTTGCTCTTGCATCATTCTAACAGCAAGCTGACTGTCTAGACCTCCAGACAGCAATGCAACAACTTTCTTCTTCTCTTTTTCTTCAGTCACAGCGATCTAGGCTGAATTTCCATATACAAACTTTGCATCATACATAAATTGAGAAACAGGTGTTTTTTGTGTGTGAAACAACGTAGAAAAAATCTACTAAAACACGCCCAAAAGATCGGTTGTGATACATTAGTTACATTTGAGCCTGAAAACCTCTTTTACATGACTGGATTTTGGGGTGAGGCAATAGGCTTGTTAGAAAAAAATGGAAAAACAACCATTATTGCTCCAGAACTTGAAGTTGGAAGAGCAAAAGATGAGTCTGAAGATTGTGATGTGATTACCGCAGAACGTGGTACTGGTCTTGTATCTTCGCTGGTAGAAAAAATAAAGAAAAATTCTGTTTGTACTGATTGCCAAAATTACTCCATAATGACATCTTTGAAAAAATCTATTCCAAAAATCAAATCCTCTACAGAACCATTTTACAATGCACGTATAATCAAAGATGAAAATGAGATCAAAATCCTCAAAAAAGCATCCAAAATCATTGATGAAATGTTTGAAATCTGCTCAAAAAAGATCAAAGTGGGTCAGAAAGAGTCTGAATTACAAACAATTTTGATGACTTATGCAATGGAGCAACAAATGTTTGATACTGGATACAAATCCACACTAAATCCATTAATCATTGCTGGGGGCCCTAACGGTGCATTGCCTCATGCTCAAGTAACCCAGAGAAAATTCAAAAAAGGTGATCTTATTGTAACTGATCTTACATTAAGATACAAGGGATATGTCTCTGATGCAACAAGAACATTTGCAATAGGAAATATTTCATCACAAGCTAAAGAAGCATATGAAATTGTTAAAGAATCTCAAAAACTTGGACTAAAAGCTGTAAAACCAAATGCAAACTGTAAAGATGTTGATTATGCCTGTAGAAAATACATTGATGAAAAAAATTATGGTCAATACTTTATTCATTCTACTGGACATGGAATTGGATTAGAAGTTCATGAACTTCCTACTGTTTCATACAGAAGTGATACAAAACTAAAAGAAAACATGGCAATTACTGTGGAACCTGGAATCTATATCGAAAATAAATTTGGAATACGAATAGAAGATTCTTTGATTGTAAAGAAAAATCCTATCGTTATGCACAAATTTACTAAAGATCTAGTCACAATTTGAGCCTAGGAAAAGGTAACTACATCAATTACATGTTTTGATTCTGGATTGTTTGATGTAATTTCTTGAGACTCTAGATTAAGATTCCAATCAAAATTCATCTCACCCTTGTATGATTTGAAATTCAAAATGATATTGTATTCATCCGAATTTACATTTGTAACTGACAAATCTAGAACAGTTTTCTTGTGTCCATAGATCTTTTCATCTGGATATTCTTCGTCTATTTGATTTTTAATTACTTCTTTTACAGTCAATTTGGATTCTACTCCTGCATTATAGTTCAACAAAGTATCTATTACCATTTGTTCTTCTTCTGACAGTTCTGGTAGACTATTCTCAAAATTTTTCTCTGATAGTACACTTTGAGCTGAAATTACAATTAATGCAACGGCAGCAAGATAGAATGGTGCTCTTTTTTTAAGAAAAGCCTGTAAACCTGATTTTTTTGGTTTCTCTATTTCGTCTTTTTTCTTATCTTTGGCCATTTTTTTCCTAATTTTCTAGTGTTTTGCTGTTAAAATTAAAACTTCCCAAGGAAATTGGATTATTCCATTCTTTTTTGTGTAGGGTTTTGTGTTGTGTTTAACCATCTCTTTGAGCTCTTTTCGTTTAGATCTTTCAAGCGAATCTAGTTTTTCTTTAATCGGCTTTGCTACATATCTGAGATAATTACTCCAGTATTGATCAAAAGTTCCTGGACTGTATGGGAAATTGTAATCATTCACTGTTATCTTTCTAAAACCTGCCTTCTTTATCTCATCTCTAAGTGCTTTTTTGGTTCCAAATCTATCAAAATCAGGAGTTCCAGGTGGAACATAATTTGGAATAAACTGAGTAACTGCCTCAAAAATACAATCAAAATATGGCACTCTGTCTGGATGTCCATGCACAGATATTCCTAATTTACCTGATTCTTTGAGGCTATTTTTCATGTTTTTTAGAGCCTTTTGGGAATTGGGAAAGAAAAACAATGCATACTGACATGTTATGATGTCAAATTTTTCTTTGAATGAAAAATTCTCAGCATCAGCATTTACAAATAATAGATTTGAAGATTTTTTGTTCCATTTTTTTGCAACTTTGATTGCAGTAGTTGCTGTATCTGCACCAACTACAAATCCTGATTTTCCTACCTTTTGTTTTAATAATTTTGTAACAACACCTGTTCCACTTGCAACATCAAGAATATGATCTCCTTTCTTAACATCAATTAATTCAACTAGTTTTTTTGTACTTTGAAATGGTCCTTTTTTTGCAGTTGCCCATCTTTTGTGATATCTTGGTGCAACTTCATTCCAAACTGACATGTTTCTTTTTTTATAATCAAATGGTTTGACTTTCAATTTTCTTTAAACTCTTTTAGATCTGATTTTAATGTTCTTCCTGTCTCATGAAAATATCTATGTTCTATTTCTTTTAGTTTATCAGCTAACTTGAAATTATCTGTATGTTTTTTTGTTTGTTTATTTTTAATTTCTTTATATTGTGATACTAGTTTCCGTAACTCTGAATTTTTCATTTTATTTTCTTTTCAATCTCTTTTCTGATTATTTTTACAATCTTTTCTTTTTTCTTCCATCCTGATGTTGTGGTGTTTTTTTCATCAACGATAATAATTTGATTGTTGTCTGGATTCTTTTGATATTTTGTTCCAATATCATTTGCAATGATTAAATCTGCATTAGATTCTTTTAGTTTTGTTTTAGCTGATTTGATTAAGGCAGATTTTGATAGATTGGTTTCTGCCTTGAATCCAACTAGTATGGTATTTTTCTGAGATTTTTTTACCTGATCAATGATTTTTGGTGCCTTTTTGAGCCTAATTGTGAGTGCTTTTTTGTTACTCTTTATCTTGGATTTTGATGGCTTTTCAGGAGTATAGTCTGATGCAGCTGCTGCCATAATTACAATATCATATTTTTTCTTTAGTTCTTTTTTGGTTGCATCAAACATCTCTTTGTTTGTTGTAACATTGATAATTTTGGCACCTTTTGGTGGTTCTTTATTTCCTGGACCATAAATTAAGGTGACTTTGGCGCCAGATGAAATTAACTCTGAAGCTAACAACACTCCTGTTTTTCCTGAACTAAGATTTGTAATTACTCTAACTGGGTCAATGTATTCTATTGTAGGTCCTGCAGTCATTAGCACTTTTTTGTTTTCTAGTCTAGATGAGAAACCAAATTTCTTTAGTACGAAATCTAAAACATCTTCAGGTTCTGGTGCTTTAGCTTTTCCCTCAATCATTTGTGGAGAAAGAAATTGGATTTTATTTTTTAGAAATTCTATATTCTTTTTTACAGCTGAATTGTCATACATTGACTCGTGCATTGCCAAACACATCAAAATTGGAATCTTGGAGCCAAATCCTACAGTCAAAACTGTCGAAATTGGAGTATCATCAATACCGTTTGCAAGTTTTCCTAGGGTATTTGCAGTAGCTGGATATACAATTACTAGGTCTGATTGATTGTAATCAGCCAATTTTATGTGCTCAAGTTTGCCTGTAAGTTTTGTAATAACCTCATTTCCTGTAGCCCATTTGAAATAATCAGGCTGGATTAGTTTTGTTACTGCTCCGCTTGCCACACATGTTACATCCGCACCATGTCTCATGAGTAATCTTGCAAGCTCTATTGCTTTGTATGCTGCAACGCTTCCAGCTACACACAATACAATTTTTTTCCCTGTTAACTCTACACCATGTGATGAAACAATATCTAGTGATGGATGATCATTTACTTTTTTTTTAGCTGCCAATTTGCTCACGTAATTTTTTTAGTTCTTCGGGATCCATTGAAAACCAATTTTCTTCTGCAGGAAAAGTACTTGATTCTACATCGTTTTTGTAATTTTCAAGGGATTTTACAATGTCTTCAGATAGATTCATGTATCTTTTTGCAAATTTTGGCTTTATCTTATCATACATTCCAAGTAAATCTTGAACAACTAGTACTTGTCCGTCACAATTTACTCCTGAACCAATTCCAATTATAGGAACACTTACTGTTTCTGAAATTATCTGTGCAACTTCGTGACTTACCATCTCTAATGCAATACTAAATACTCCTGCTTCTTCAAGCTCTTTTGCATCTTGGATTAGTTGCATTGCAGAATCTTTTGTTCTTCCTTGTACTTTGTAACCTTGTGAAAGCATTGTTGTTTGTGGTTGTAATCCAATATGTCCCATCACAGGAATTCCAATATCAACAATTGCACTAATTGTTTCAGCCATAATTGAACCACCTTCTAATTTGATAGCGTCAGCTCCTGCCTTGATTAACCTACCTGAGTTGTTAATTGCATCTTCTATGCTTGCTTGATATGACATGAATGGTAAATCCGCAACAAGTAATGCATTGTTTCGTGCTCTACTTACTGCTTCAGTAAACATACACATTTGTTCCATTGTTACAGGAATTGTATTCTCATAACCAAGCATTACCATTCCTGCACTGTCTCCAACTAACAAGACATCAATGCCTGCCTTGTCACATAATGATGCTAATGTGTAATCATAACCTGTAATTACTGAAATTTTCTTTTTTTCTTTTTTCATATTTACAATATCTTGTACTGATTTATGCAACTCTTGCCCTCCTTGTTAGATTATTTTTAATTTGAACTACATTTTCTGTTAGATTTTTCTTGTTATCAAAATCTGAAATTATTTTTTCCAGACTCTTTTCGTTTCTTTTTCCTAGCTTTTTTGATTGAGAAATTAGTAATTCTATTGCTCGTGTTACATTATCTACAATTGTAATGTTGGCAGTTTGTGAAGTTCTTGAAAGTGGATTTAGATCAAATGTTATGACTGTTTTTCCTGCATTTCTTAATGCCATAGTTCTATCTCCATCTTCTAGAGGAACAACTACGACATCAGCTGCAAAAATTCCATCTTTATCTACAATTCTTCGTGTTGAATCAATTCCTAGTAATTTTGTTGAATTTGCTGAATTTGTACCTAGAATCTCTTTTGCCCCATTTTTTTTGAGAGTTTTGATGATTGCCTGCTTTCTCTTTTCATTTGTATAGAATAGATTTACCTCCAATTTTGCCTTCACTTGCTTTGATAATCTGATAATCTCCTTTGGACACAAGGCTGCAACATTTCCATTAACTGAGATAACTGGTTTTTGAGCCTGGAGTAACTGTGCAGCTGCTGCCTTTATAGCACGTTTTGCAGCCTGATTCGTCTTTTCTCCAAGTAAATAATCAAATGCTTCCCCTCGTCCTTGAGCCAAAAGTCCTTCTTTTGCTACTAGTCCTTTATCAAAACCACTAACTAATTTTTCACGGATTAAAAGTGATTTTGCCCTTGGATGTGACTTTGGAATTAATGTCATCAGACTTCAATTAATTATTTAGAACTCTTGCTCCGATATTGTCTAATTCTGAGTTTATTATTACACCATCAGAAAATTTTTCTAAAATTTCTAAAACTTTCCTTTCATCCTCTCTTGGAACCATTGAAAAAATTGTTTCTCCAAAAAGTGCAATTCCACATTTGATATCATTTTGAGTTAATTCATTTACTATTTTTTGCATTCTGGGTGTCATTACATCTACATATTTTGCAAATTCTAGTGACATATCTTGAAAGTGCTGATAATCCTTTGACTCTAATAATCTGTTTACCATTTTTCCACCCAGTCCGTTAATCTGAGAAAGTCTCTCTTTGATGAATTTGTTAGTTGAAATCGGAGAAAAACAAATCATAATTACTGAAATTTTATCTGTAGAAATTTTTTCAACTGTTCCAATTCCTGGAGCCCCTGGTTTTACACGAATTTCAAACCCTCCATGAAATGATGCTAGAACATCTCCTAGTCCAGTTTTACAATTAACTTCTGCATTGTGTGCAATTTGTCCAATTGTATTTTTATCTAATTTTGTATCAAGTGCTTGATCTAATGCAAATGATAATGATAATGCAACAGCACTACTGGAACCTAGACCATATCCGACTGGAATTGATATTTCATGTTCAATATCAAAGAACTTGTCTTCAAAGTTTCCAATTTTTAGAAATTCATTTAGCACAAATTCTGAAACATCTGTTTTATCAGATTGATATCCTTTTGTTGTAATTCTAAAGTTTGAATCATGATTATTTTTTCTCTCAATTGTTACACTAGTTGTAACGCCTTGTCTGATTGAAAATCCTGCGCCCATTGAGCCTAGATTTTCCAACTTGTCCTGTTCATTCTCCAAATGTGCCTTGAAGAAACCTGTAATGTGTGCAGGACAAAATGCCATTCCTTTCATTGATCTGGGTTTAAATTTTACACAAAATATAAGAATATGGCTTAAATTAATTAAATTAGTATAAATTGACTAAATTTGTTAGACGCCTACAAAGAATTGGAAGCAGTATTCTAGTATCTCTCCCAAAGGAATGGGTTGATGCAAACAAACTAGACAAAAGCAGCCAGGTTGAGATTGAAACTGGTCATGATAGCATCTCAATTTCTGCAAACAAAGAAACTCGTCCAACAAAAGAACTTGTAATCTCATATCCATTGCCAAAAGAAGAAAACATTGTAGCTGACATTACAGGTGGCTATCTTTTAGGATATGACATTATTGAGATTACTTCTGACTCCATAATTCCTGGTGAGGATAGAGAAAAAATTCGTAATTCTATGAGAAGACTTGTTGGAATGGAAATAATTGAAGAAGATGCATCACACATTAACATGCAGTTTCTATTAGATTCCACTACCCTTAATCCTCAAAAAATACTCAAACGTATGAGTTCTATTGCAATTGGAATGTATGATGATGCAACAAATGGATTAATTGCAGACGATAAATCAAACTTACAAACATTATCAAAACGTGATGCAGAGGTAAATAGACAATATTTCTTACTTGTAAGATTAATTCGTAGTACTTTAGTTGATAAGAGATTAGCAAATGCATTTAATTTAGAAAATATTGATGTTCTTGATTATAGAGTTGCAGCTAACCTTCTTGAAAATACTGGTGACTCTATTGTGGAGCTTTCTGATTTTATCTATAATTCTTCTCTATCAAAAGAACAATACAAAAAAATTCATGATATTGTAAAAGACTTTAATCAATTAGCAGAAAAATCAATTGATGCTTTTACAAAACCTGATAGATTATTAGCAATTGAAGCAATATCTCTACACAAAAAATTCGAGGAACAACTTTCCAAACTCCGAACTTCATTAGGTAATAAGAAAGAAATTCCAATAGATTTTCTTGATATGGTGTTTATGTTTGAAAGAATTGCTCAATCTTGGGCTGATGTTGCAGATCTTGTACAACCAATCTATAATGAATAGTTAGTATAGTTTCTTTTTTGCAGCATACGTCAAAACTGCACATATGGTCTTTGAATCTTGAATTTGTCCAGATTTTATCATAGTGAGTAGTTTTTTCATATCTACTTTTACTACTGAGAGAATTTCATCATCATCAAGTTTCAAATCTGCAATTTTCTTCAATCCTGAGGCTACAAAGCAATGAATTATCTCAGAATTGTAGCCAATTGATGGGTAGTATGTGATTAGAGGCGTCATTTTCTTTGCTCTGTAACCTGTCTCTTCTTCTAATTCTCTAAAAGCACATTTGATAGGCTCTTCTTTCTTTTCTAGTGTACCTGCAGGTATTTCAAGAACATAACCATGTGGAAATCTGTGTTGTTTTACTAAAATGACTTTTTTATCTTCATCAAAAGCAAGCATTGCAGCAGCTCCTCTGTGCTCTATTACTTCTCGTTTTACTTTTCTTCCTTCGATTTTTCCATCATAAACACTAAGACCTAAAATTTTTCCTTCATAGATCTTTTTCCTTTTCATATAATTTTTAAGAAATTATTATTATTTAATTTGTTTGATATGAAAGATGTAATTTTGGAGATTTTTTTGATTCTATAATTGATTTTTTTACCCAATTTGTATAAAATGAGATCTTTTTAGGAATAAACAAATCTGCTGATTTTACATTTTTGTTTGTTCGAATCTTTTGTGTTAACTCATCCATTTTGAAAATACTATCGCTGTACAAGAATAACACAATTTGATTTTTTGCAATAAAAGGAATTTGTAAATATGATTCTGAAAATCTTTCGTTCAAATTTTCTAATGTTTCGTTCAAATCTCCATCAATCCATGAAAGCACTGCATGGGGAATGAAATCTTCAATTTTTGTTGGATCATAAATTAAAGTAAATTGAAAACCATTATTTTCATGAAGTTTTTCTATACATCTTGTTACAGTCTTAGTTGATAGATTTGTATTCTTTCCAATTTTTCCAATTTTTTGTCTTGGGTCTTTGATTAATTCTTGCAAAATTTCTAAATCTGTTTTTGTTAAATTAGATTTGAATATTGAATTTTCAGCTTCAAAAATTGATAATACTCTAAGATCTTTCATTAATTTTTTTGCAAGTTCAATTTTTTGTTCTAAATTATCTTGAATTGTAATGCCACATACTGTTACTCCGCCAACACATGGAACGACAACATATGGCTCACCTACTAGACTAACTTGCTCTAAAATTTCCTGAATATTTTCTTCTGATACTACAAAGTACAAGACTCCATGACCCAAAATTGGAGGTTCAATTTTGAGGAAAAATTTCTCAATTACCCCGCTTTCTTGCATTTTCTTTATCCTAACTCTAACTGCCCCTCCTGAAATTCCCAGTTCTTTTCCAATTTGTCTATCTGATTCCCTACAATTATTGAGTAATCTACTCAAAATTTTCATGTCTAAATTGTCCAATTTGTCATCTCCATCGTCATTCTACAATTCATAAAAAACTAATAGCATATTAAATTGTCTATATTGTTAGCACTATGTATCATAGACGTTAAATATTAGACTATTTTTATTGATCTCGTGGAATATCGATTAAGATTAGCAAAAAGAATGCTATTTAACAAAAAAGGAAGTCTGATTGGTGCAGTTTTAGCTGTAACCATTGGAATTTTAGTTATTCATGTAAACTTTGTAATTTTCCAAGGATTGTTTGATGCAATTGTTAGAGATATCAGTAATTACCGAAATGGTGACATTCTTGTAACTGATGAAGCAGACTATATCGATAAATCTGATTTATCTGTTGTAAGTTGGTTTGAAAGAATTCCGTATGTAGAGGCGGCAACACCGCGGCTTTCGTCAACGGCCGAAATGAATATGACAAAAAATGGAAAATTGATTGAAGAAACACGTGTCCCAATAGTAGGAATTGATCCTTTTAGAGACATTAAGGCATCCACTGTTCATGAAACTATTGCAGATGGAAGTTATGTTTTTTCAAGAAACTCTATTGTATTAGGTTCTAATGTTGCAAGAGATCTTGGAGGAGCTGAAGTTGGCGATAGTGTCAAAGTTTTGGTTGTAGATAGATTTGGACAAGATGAAGTAAGAAGATTTACTGTTTCAGGAATTGCAAAATCTCCTGGTGGTCAAGGATTTGATTATACTGCAGTTATTCATATTGATACATTACGTGATATGATGAGTAGACATGGTGAAACAGGTTCTTTCATGGTAAAACTAAATGATCCTACAAAAGCATTTGAAGTAAAGGAATTTTTCTTACGCTCATTTCCAAATGATGACTTTCTTGCTGAAACAATAGAAGAATCAGCTGAAGAACAGCTAGCTGGTTTTAGATCTGGTATTGCAATGATTAACATGATTGGTTATTTTGGAATGATGTCTTCGGCTTTTGCAATTGTAACAATCCAGATGATGTTAGTAAATGGAAAAACTCGTGAAATTGGTGTTATGAGATCTATTGGAGCTAAGCGAAAAGACATCCTGATCATCTTTATTTTCCAAGGCATGATTATTGGTGCAATTGGTGCTGGTGTAGGCACGGCTGCAGGTTTGGGCTATACATTTTATGCAAAGGAAACTAAAATGTCCTTTAACAATAGTTTGCCTCTTGAAGTTAGCTATAATTGGGAAAAAATCATCCAAACTGCTTTGACTTCTTTTATTCTTGCAATAATTGCGTCACTTTATCCGTCGTATAGAGCTACCAAACTATTACCTGTGGAGGCGATGAGAACTGTCTAAGGTACTAGAGATTCACAATTTGACCAAGGTATATGGTGAAGGTGAAAATAAAGTAAAAGCTCTTGATGATGCAACTCTATCAGTTGAACAAGGTGAAATTGCTCTAATTGTTGGAAGTTCTGGTTCAGGAAAATCTACATTACTGAACATGATTGGTTTACTTGATCGTCCTACAAGTGGCAAGATCTACATTGACGGAATAGATACTACAACTCTTGATGATAATAAAATTTCTTCATTTAGAAATAAAAAATTAGGATTTATCTTCCAATTCTCAAATTTGCTTACTGACTTGACAGTTTTGGAAAATGTATTGTTGCCACGACAAATTGCAGGAACAAACAACAATGCAGAAAAGGAAGCAAGAGATTTACTAAAAGCAGTTGGATTAGAAGATCAAATGAATAAACGTGCAAACAAAATTTCAGGTGGACAAGCTCAAAGAGCAGCTATTGCAAGAGGATTAATCAATAAACCCTCAATTGTTTTAGCAGATGAACCCACAGGAAATCTAGATTCTGTTACATCTAATACAATAGTTCAATTGATGAAATCTATGGCAAAAAAACTTAACCAAACATTTGTTATTGTAACTCATGACCGTCAACATTTTGGAGATGTGGACAAAGTAATCACAATAAAAGATGGTAAAGCCTTTTCAGGTGACATGCCATCTGAAATGGAGGTTTTAGCAAAATGAATCAAAAATTATTCTTTTTGTTGCTATCTTTCATGTTAGTTCCAATATTCTTAGTAAACTCATACGCACAGATTTCATCGGGTGGCTTTGGAGATTCTCCATTTGAGAGAGACTTTGGTGATGTAAAATTTTTGGATGCGTACTTTGGCACAATAGGTGAAAAAATTGAAGTGGAAGCTGGAGATAGCAATGTTCCATTTACTGTAGTGTTTGCAAACGTTGGAACTCAAGACATTACAGGAATTAAAGGACAATTGTCATTACCTTTTGGATTTTCAGCATCTGATGGACCAGGTTCGATAATCAAATCTGATAGTGATTCAAACTCTCTAGCTGGAGAAAATTTCCATCTAACATTCTTTGTAAATGTCGATCAAAATGTCAGTATTCAACAATATCCTGGAACAGTAAAGGTTGATTATTCTCGATTAAGAGAATCTGGTGTTAGAACCGCATTTGAAGACTTTCAGTTTAAGGTAACGGGTGATAGTCTGATAAATGTAAGAGCATTAGAACCATTTCTAACATCTCTGAAAACAAATAATGTAGTAATTGAAATTGCAAATGATGGAACTGCTCCAATATCTAGTGTGGATATTGTTGCATCAAACACACAAACAGAACGTGCATCAACTACTTCTTCAACTACTAATGTGGAAAATGTTGTAATCTTAGAATCTAACTGGGATCTTGGAAACATTGAACCAAGATCTGCTAGACATCTTACTGCAACAGTTTATGTCCCAGAAGGACTAAAAGATGACACTCTTAGAATTCCTCTGACCATATCATTCTATAATGCACATGGTGATCAACAGATAATTTCAAAAATTGTGGACTTTTACATTAAAGGATTGATAGATCTTACAATCTTCAATATTGATGTAATTGAATTATCTGGAACACAAATGGTTGTAGGGGAAATTATTAACGAAGGAAATGAAGATGGTTTGTTTGGATTTGTAAGCATTGAACCTAGAGGTGATTCTAATATCAAACCAGATACTCAGTTTATTGATGAAATTGAAGTAGACGCACCTGTACCATTTAACATTCCAATTGAATTTGATGGTGAACCCAAATATGGCGAACATGACATCACAATCACTGTAAGATACAAGGATGGCGTTAGAGATGAACTCTTTGTTGTTGAAGAAACTACTATTATTGTAAGTGAACCTATAATTGATGATGAATCTGGTCCTGATTCTTCAATGATTATCATTCCAGTTGTAATTGCTATTGCTGCAGGAATTTACATAATGCGCAGGCGTAAAAAATCTGTATCTTAGATTGATGATTAATTTTTAATATTATTTTGGAGAAATAAAGTCATTAAAAATGAAACTAAGTATTGTTATTATCATTGCAGCCATTGTGATAGGGGGCATTGTAGCTATTTCTGGTTTTATGACAAATCAACAAATTAGTGATATTCCTGAACTTTCAGAAATATCTGATCCATATGTAAAACTAGAAAAATACAAAAATGAATTAGAAAAAATCAATCAGTACAATCAACAAGTTTTAGAAGATTTGGAAAATCAAATAAAAAACTCTGATAATGAACAATTAGAACAAATCAATGAAGAGATAGAGGTAGTAAAACGTGTCATTAATGATAACAAGGAAGAGCTTGAACAGGTGATTCAAAGATTATCTGAAATGGAATCTAATCCCTGATCTGAAAATTATTTGAAAATCTAAATCATAACTATGTCATATTAAATTGGAAATCAATATTGCCAAAGGGAATATTCCTAAATGGTAGTATTGTGAGATTCATTATAACATCTCTATTGTAATTTTTTTCTAAATTCATATAGTAATTGTGAAAAATGTAATTATTGGAAAATCATAGAAAATTAACGATAATTGGTTCTATTTTGTTAGTTGCAACATTTTTGATAAACAATTATCATCAAGAGGTTCATCCTGGAGTTGGATTCAACTATGCATATGCAACTGGAATTGGTATGCTTGTGGCATTTGCAGCTAGTTTTGTAATATTTACAAAAGATAGGCTCAAAAATTAATAGAGTATTTTGTTTTTTACACTAAAAATATAAGCAATTACTCGATCTTGCGATCATGCCATTTGATGAGATTGAAGTTCCAAAAGAATTACGTGAATTTATGATTAATGGAGCTGAAGAGACTGTTCTTGGACAAACCAATGGTGCACTAAAACAATATCGTTATGGAAATTTACACATTAGAGAGTATGATGACAAATTTCTCGTTCATACTGACAAAATTGATCCAAGAAAAGATCCTATTGGTCATCTTGTTTATGATGCACCAGAAGTATTGGTAGGATTAGCATGTGCAATTTTTGGTGGTTCTAAAATTGCAAAATCTGTTTTTAACGATAACTCAAAAAAACTTTCTTTGACATCGGGACTGATATCCTCAGCTCTCTCTGGATACATCGGGTATGTAACATCAAAAAAGATCAAAGACTATTTGGAGTAAGTTATGTCTGCTGGAAGAACCATCTATGTACTGATCAAACTTTTGCCATCAATTTTGGCTCTACGTAAAGATAGGAAAAAATGGGCACAACAAGAAAAAAACACAATTGATTCTGAACAATTTAGAAAAAACGCAAGAAAAGCACTTGATACTTTTGTTTCCTTGGGACCTGTATACATCAAACTAGGTCAATGGCTCTCATCTAGAGCAGACATTCTACCTCAACCATATCTTGAAGAACTATCTAAACTGCAAGACAGTGTTCCTTCTGCACCATTTGAGCAAGTAAAACCAATCATTGAAAAAGATCTAGGACCAATCAATGAAAAATTTGATGATATTGATACAAATTCAATCTCTGGAGCATCACTAGGTCAAGTTTATCGTGGCTCAATTTCTGGGCAACAAATTGTCATCAAAGTAAAAAGACCTGGTATTGACCAAGTTGTACGAGAAGATCTAAAAGTTCTCAAAAAAATCTTACCCCTTGCTTTGAGGTTTGTTGATCCTAATCTTAGGTATTCTGCAAAAGCAATGCTATCTCAATTTATTGAAACCATAAAAGAAGAGATGGATTACACAAACGAATCTGAAAATCTCAAAAGAATCAAACAAGATATGGAAAACAACGACAAAGTTATTGTTCCTTCAGTTTATGATGATTACTCTTCAAAAAATGTCCTAACTATGGAATATTTGCCAGGAATCAAAGTCACAAACGTACAAGAACTAGATGAGAAAGGTGTTGATAGAGAGCAACTAGTAATTGATGTTCACAAGGTCTTTTTTACCATGCTTCTCAAACACTCTCTTTTCCATGCAGACCCTCATCCAGGAAACATCTCAGTAACTGATGATGGAAAATTAATTCTCTATGACTATGGTATGGTAGGCAGAATAAACAATGAAACTCGATACAAACTCATCAGACTATATCTTGCACTAGTTGAGAAAAATCCTCCTAGAGTTGTTAATGCGATGGCAGAACTAGGAATGCTTACTCCTGAATATAATAGACAAGTTATTGAAAAAGGAATTGAACTATCTATTCGAGCAATGCATGGAAACAAACCTGATGAGATGGAAGTTCAAAGCTTGATGGAACTTGCAAATCAAACAATGAGTAAGTTCCCCTTTGTTTTACCAAAGAATTTGGCTCTTTACATGAGAATGGCATCAATAATTGAAGGAATCTACAAGACACATGATGTTGATTTCAAGTTTGTCAAAGTTCTAAGGAATATTCTCCAAGAAGAAAACATGATTCCAAAGGCATACGTTGAAGAACTAAAGATATCATTTGACAAGTTTGCAAAATCAATTGATTCAGCATTACGCTTAGGACCTGAAATGGAAAGGTTCATGGATGAAGCAAAACTTTCTATGCACCGAAAAAAACCAATGGTGTTTCTTGGTGGAAGTATCTTTGCATCTGCAATTTTTATTGGTTCAGTGTTGCTATATCAAACAAATGAAACCTTTGGTATTTCTGGAATGATTGTTTCTGGTCTAATAATGATGGGTTCTGCAGTTTTTAGAAAACACTAATTTTATTCTATTGAGATGTCTTTTCCTTTCTTAGTTACAGGAATCACTAGTGTTAGCACACCGTCCTCATATTTTGCTGAATCAATTTTTTCTTCACCTTGTTTGACATCAATTGGAAGTCTAACTTTTTTATCGATAATATTTGGTCTTTGTTTTGAAATTAGTGATTCAGATTCTTTCTCATCTACTTCTTTGCATGCTTGAATTGATAGAATATCTCCGCATAATGTTAGTTTGATATCTTTTTTTGAGAATCCTGGGATGTCAATAACCACTTTGAGATTATCAGAATCTAGATACATGTCAATTGGTGGTAAAACAAATTCGTAAAATTCTCTTGATTTATTTCCAATCTCTTTAATCACTTCTTTTACTATTCCCATTTCGTGTTATGTGGCAAATTTTTGGTTATAAACCTTGAGAGAAATTTTGGTTTAAACAAAAAAGTTTAGGCTGATTTTGAGCCTTCTAAAACTCCAGAGTCTCCGTGAATTCTATCAATACATTTTGAAAGATCATCCTTACTCTCAAAAATTGATTCACAATAGGCACATGAGTATGTCTCAGCCATATCTTTAATTCGCATTAGAAGACATTAAACAACTCGAAACTTCTGAGTTTGATAGATTTTTAATCAATTAACTCCTCTGTTTTGATAACTTATGATAATTGTGATTGAGGGTGGAGATCAAGCAGGAAAACTAACACAATCAACTATGCTAGAAAAAGCACTCAAAAAAAGAAAAATCAAAACTAAATTGTTTCATTTTCCAGATTACAAAACCCCTATTGGAAAAGAAATCAGACAATATCTTGATGGCAAAAGAAAATTTCCTCCACAAGTAATTCATTGTCTATTATCTGCAAATAGATGGGAAAAACTTGAGCAAATTAAGCAAGCTCAAGAAAAAAACTCTGTACTCATAATGAATAGGTATTACCACTCTAACCTCGTGTATGGTCTTGCAAATGGAATGAAAGAAAAATGGCTTGAAAATCTAGATGCAGGACTGCCAAAAGCAGATCTTGTAATTTTACTTGATGTAAATCAGAAAGAATCTTTTAACAGACAAAAAACAAACCGAGATAAATTTGAAAAAAATGAAGAATTTTTGAGAAAAATTTCTAAACTCTACAAAACCACTGCAAAGAAAAAACGTTGGAAAATAATTGATGCTACAAAATCTAAACAAGAAGTTCATGAAGAAATTATGAAAACATTTTCAAAGAAAATAGGATTATGAAGAAAAATTATCTAGACATTATAGATCCAATTCATGATTTTATTCGAGTTTATGACCATGAACTATCCATTATTGACAATCCAATTTTTCAGCGATTAAGAAGAATTAGGCAATTATCTGGTGCACACCTCACATATCCTGCAGCTCAGCATACACGATTTGAGCACTCTCTTGGAGTAATGCACATAGCTAGCCAGGCAGGTCATGCACTAAATGAAAAAGGATTTTTCAAATCAGATGACATTGAGATTCTTAGATTGGCAGGTCTGTTGCATGATATTGGACATGGACCATTCTCACATCTATTTGAAGAAATAATTCAAGAAAAGAAAATCTCTCATGAGGATTTTGGTAAAGAAATTATTCTAAAATCTGAAATTGGTGATATTTTGACAAAAAGTGGTTTTGACAAAAAACTCATCACAAAGATTGCGTTTGGTGATTCAAAATTCCAATACATGAACGAAATTGTTTCGGGAGCTCTTAGTGCAGATATGATGGACTATCTACTCAGAGATGGTTACTTTACAGGGGCAGAACATGCAAAAATTGATCATAAAAGAATCACCCAGTCACTTGATGTTCATCAAAAGAAACTTGCCTTGGAACGTTCAGCTCTATATTCATTTGAATCAATGATGCACTCTAGATATCAAATGTTCAAAGCAGTTTATTTCCACAAGACAGTAAGAGCTGCAGAAGTAATGCTGCTTGAAGCCTTAAGATCTTCAGATGATGAATTTGGATTCTCGACTTTTAGTCTAGATGAGTTTGTTCAGTTAACTGACGAATACGTTCTCTCTAGTTTGCTTTCTTCCAAAACTCCAAAACTAAAAAGAGCAAGAAAGTTTGCACAAGATTACCAAAACAGAAAATTGCTAAAATGCGTATTTGAGAGCATTTTGACTAGTCAAAAGAACCTAAAGAAAACAAAAACAGATGAACTAAGATCTGACATATCCAAAAAATCTAAAGTTGATGAAGATGAGATTTTTGTTGATAGTTCTGTAACACCCTCTATACCACTTGCCCCTTCAAAAAATGAGTCAAAATCGGTAATTTTGATTACAAATGAGGCCGGTAAATCTTCGGCAAAAGAGATGCCTATATCTGAAATACCTGTGGTTTCAGCAATTTCAGGCTTCATGAATATACTGAGAATCTATACTCATCAAAAGAACAGAAAAAAAGTTGAAATTGCCGCAAAATCCATCCTTGGTGAACTAGAGTGAAAAAAAGAATTGTAATCAAGCTATCTGGGAGAGTTTTTGCCATGGATAATGTTAAACTCCTCAAAGATTGGGCCGAATTTCTAGTAAAAATCAGTAAGGTCTGTCAACCAATCATTATTGCTGGTGGTGGAAACATTGCAAGACACTACATTAATCACGCAAGATCTTCTGGAGCCGACGAATCAACCCTTGATGAATTAGGAATTGAGATTTCTAGACTAAATGCAAAATTGCTAATCTACGCTCTAAAAAACAAAGCATATTCTCATCCTCCAACTACTCTACAAGAAGTTAGACATGCTGTCGATGATGGATTAATTGTAGTTGCTGGAGGCCTTCATCCTGGTCAAAGCACTAATGGTACTGCTGCATTAATTGCAGAAAAAGTAAAAGCTGAACAATTCCTTAACGCTACTGATGTTGATGGCGTGTATGACATGGATCCCAACAAATTCAAAAAAGCAAAAAAATTCAAACGAATTGAATTAAAAAATCTCAAGAACATGTTAGTTCATGAGGATTCTGTAGCCGGAGGATATGATCTCATGGATATAGTTGCTCTAAAAATCATTGAGCGCTCAAAAATCAAAACAAGAATTCTCAAAGCAAGTCCAAAAATTATTGAAAAAGCCATTAAAGGCGGTAATTTGGGAACTGAGATAATTATTCCAACAAAATAATCTTAGGATTCATTTTGAATTGTCGGTCTAGTTTCTGTCCATATCAAGATCTCTTTTCCAGGATACTCTTCAACTCCTGAATCTCGAAGTTTTTTGTAGATTGCCAAAGCCTCATCCCTTTCTACAGCCTTTGATTGGGTCTTGGTATATCCATCCTTGTCTACTATAATTGCAACATGTCCTTCATCTGACTTCACAACTGCTGTAAAATCTTCATCACCTACAGGTTGGAACTTTCCATCCACCTTCTTTGTAGTCAAAGTCAGCATTCCAAATCCTGCTGCCTCAAACATCCTCATTTGAGATTTTCCTGCTCTTTGTTTTCCTTGTTGGACTGCTTGGAAATACTGCATAATTTTTCTCCCCCCCAATGGTATAATAACTATCTCAACATTTAAGAAATCAAAGGAGTTTGCAATAGTTATGAATCCTAAAATTTTTGTTGGAGTTGCAATTGCTGCACTAGCTGCAGTATTGGGTGGAATTTTACTTATGGGACCCTCCATTGATCTAGAATCTCCAACACAAATGTCTGGGAATTCAGATGTTCTACAAATTCAACCACTTCAAATTGAATTAGAGGAGATTGTTGTTTCAAAAATATCTGAACGTTCTGCTACAATTGACGTTGCATTTGAGATTACAAATCCCAATGATCGTTCCATGATTGTCACAACAATGGATTATCAATTGTATGAAACAGGATATTCTAATTCTGAACAACTTGGTGGAGGACAAATTGGACATAGAGCTGAAGGAATGGTAGAATTTGGTTCAAATTACTATACGCTACTTGGTGGAAACTCTATCATATTGCGTGATGAGATTGTGTTAAGAAATTCTGGTAATACTCCTGAATTGTGGTCTGATTTTGAATCAAATACAAACACTTGGAAAGTTTCTGGTGTCGTATTTTACAATTTGAGTTCTATGACTAGTGGTCAGGAAAACGAACTTTTCTTTGAATTTACCCAATAGTATCATAAAACCAAAAAATTATGATAATTTGTTTTTAGCGACAAAATATTGGCAAAGTTATAAAAGCAATCTCATTGGGATTTTATCAAATGGCAGAAGCAAGTATGGCAGCTTATGGCGCAGCAGCAGGAGTCGCAATTGCACTAGCAGTAGTGTGTTTCGCTCT
>REGK01000075.1 GCA_003702545.1 Candidatus Nitrosopumilus sp. | reverse complement strand
GTATGAGCAAAATATCTACTGTAATAATCACCTTGTTCAACATCATCGGTTCCAATTTCTTTGGATTCAGAATCCACACCGATCTCCTTTAACATACTACTAAATTTTTCAGGCCACGTCTGATAGACAAATGTATCTGGCTCTGTATCATGCATCAAAAATTCATGAATCATACTCACAATTAAAGATTTCAAGAAAAAAATTGCAGGGATCAATCCAAATAAATATTACAAAAGATTTGGGATTTCTAACTATGTTAAAATTCCAAGACAAAGTCGCACTGGTCACAGGAAGCGGAACAGGTATTGGAAAAGCCATTGCAACTAAATTTGTTGAAAACGGCGCAAGTGTGATTATTCTAGGTAGAAGAAAAGAGCCATTACAAGAGGCTGCAACAGAACTTGAGGGAAAAATCCCACAAGGAGTAAATGCCACAGTCAAAATTTTTGCAGGAGTAGATGTTGCAGACGAAACAGCAATGAATGAAATGTTTAACACTTTAAAAAATGACGGAACAAATGTAGACTATATCATTAACAACGCAGGAGTTTCAGGTCCTGTAACATGTTTTCCAAATTCACCATTAGATGAATTCAAAAGTACTATTGCAATTCACTTGACTGGAACATTTTGGGGCTCTGTTCAAGCACTAAAAGTAATGAAAGAGGGAGGAAAGATAATTACAATTTCAACATTCTTTACTGAAGAAAGACCACTAGAGCAAAGACCATACAGATTTAGAAGTCCATACACAGCATCGCAAGGTGCAAAGAACAGACTTGCTGAATGCATGTCATGGGAATTAACTGATAAAGGAATCATATCAATTGCAACAAATCCAGGTCCAGTTCATTCAGATAGAATTTACAAGACAGTATATCCAAAAGCAGCAGCAGAATTTATGAGAGTTAGCGGATTTGAAGAGTTGACCCCAGTAGAAGTTGAAGAAGCAAAAGACGATTTACTAGAATGTATACAGGCAGATGGAATCGATAAAGAGGGAATTGCAAAGACAGCAGAAAAACTAGCAAATGGAAGAGATGTTGCAAAATTAACAGAGACATTTACAAACCTATTAACAAAAATTCAAACCATAGCTGAGAAAGTACAAAACAATACTTCTCACATGATTGCAAATAGAGAATTTTTGTCACAAGCACAAGTAGCTGAATCAGTTCTCAACTTGTGTGATGACGAAATTGCAAAAATTATCAACGGCAAAGTGATTCCAGGAGATAGAGTATTTTATCCAGTAAAACCTCATGTTGGAACCACAACACCGGGAGTTCACCAACCAGACTTTACTGGAAAAGCTGTAGTCTTTACAATTGATGGAACAGACAAGACAGATGCTCAAAGAGTAGAATTTTTGGCAAGTCATGTTGAGAAAAACGGTGGTAAAGTTGCATGTTTCATTTCACAATCAACACCTCAAGAGATTCAAGATTCTATTAGTGGAAAATTCCACTCTCACGTAGTAGATATCAAAAATCCTCAAGAAGTAGAAAGATGGCTAAACACTGCCAAGACAAACATTGGAGAGATCCTAGCAGTGGTTCACGTTACAGGTAAACTACCAGAAGTAGGAAATCTAACTGAATTAACCAGAGCAGGTTGGGAAGAACTTGTTGCAAAATTCATCTCAACCCCAGCAACTGTTGCCCAAAGAGCACTAGAACAATTTGTCCCAGGAGGCGGAAAAGATCCTAGACTCTACAAAGACAAGACAGGAGCCATCATGATTATTGGTCCAGACTTGCCAGTTGGAAGAAAAGTCACAGGAACACAAAGAGCACAAGTAGAAGTTTTCAGAGGTGCATTAAGACCATTTACAACAACAGTTAATCAAGAATTAAGTGATGTTCTAAAGTCTAAAATCAGAATGTTGACTGTTTTCCCAGGTTCCGTAACAGGAATAGAGCCTGACAATCAAAAAATTGCTGATGCATTTAATTTCCTAGTATCAGAAAATGCTGCTTCATCATCTGAAGTAACTTTCTGTGTTGATGAATCAAGATAAGAATGAAAAAATTTTCTGAATTTAGAGTAGGAGACGCATTTCACTCCACATGTAGCATATCAGAAAAAGAGTTAGAAGAATACCTAAACTTTTCTAGAGTTAGAAATGCATTCTTAGAAGACAAACAAAGTGGCGAACAGATAGTATCAGGTAGAGCGATTCTATCAAGAATGGAAGGTGAATTTACTAGACTAAGTCAAATTTATGGGAATCATATTGTTTTTCTTGGAACAGATGGAGACCCAGAATGGGATAATAGAAACACAAGATTTCTCAAACCCCTATATGCAGATCAAGTTTTGAAATTAAAGTTTACAGTATCACAAGTAGAAGACATGGATGATGAATTTGGAAAGATAGCAGTAGACTATGAAGGGACAGATAACGAGGGAGAAACAATTGTTCTTTCCAAAAGAAACATCTACAGAATTAAAAAAGAACCACCAAGATAATAA
>REGK01000074.1 GCA_003702545.1 Candidatus Nitrosopumilus sp. | reverse complement strand
ACATTGCTTGTTGAGAACTTTAGGAATGGTTTTTCAGGTTCTTGATCTAGCAATACATGACAAAAGTATGAGGTTCCTTCTTCATGGAAGTTCATGAAAACTCCCAATAACCACTTGTCATTATGTGGGAATAAGAATAACGGGAAAGGTATGTCTTCAAAACCCCACGTTAGTTTTGCAAGACTGGACATGTCTTCTAGTTCAATTGGCTGGTATCTATCCAGAGTTCCATTTCCTGGTTTCAAAGTTTTTGGAAGTGATTTAATTCTAACAATTGGAGAATACAGCTTACTAGAATCAGAAGTCGTATCTACAATTTCAGATTCTTCTTTGCCGCCTGCAAGTCCATATCGAAGATAGTGTCCATTGTGATCTAGAGGTGTAAAGTATACGATTGGTTTTTCTTTTAGAACATCCATTTGTACTGAAAGGATTTTTCTGCCGTCATGGTCATGCAAAAATGATACACGAGGTGCACGCTCTAGTGCACAAACGAGCCTAGTGAATTCTAAAGTGGAGTTTACTTGGATGTAGCGAGGTTGTTTGTCAACAGGAGAAGAAGTTGGGGATTCCACAAAAGTTACCGATCAATTAACAAATTAAACTTATCCAAAAAGTTGGAGCCTAGTTTCTTCTGTCAATGACATCATTGACAGTTGGTCCTGTTCCAATAATTGTTACAGGCGTGTTTAATTCATCTTCAATATTTTTTATGAATGCTTTAGCATCATCAGACAATTCATCGTACAAAGTTTTTCCTGCACAATCAGTAAAGAGTACATCTAGTTTTGTAATTGAGATTTGTGTTGCACCATTGAGCATGATTGCACGCCTAGCTAAATCAAAATCAAAGTCAGCTGCACGACGTTGACGTCCAGTTACAGTTCCAAACTCAGACCAGCCTTTCTTTTCTGCTTCCTCTAGTGATAGTTCTTTGTCAAGTGGACCTGTGCCTACACGAGTAACATAAGACTTGAAGACAACAATTACTTCATCAACTTTAGTTGGACCAAGTCCAATATCAGCACAAATTCCAGAGGCAGTTACATCTTTTGAGGTTACAAATGGGTATGTGCCATGCCATAATGATAGAAACGTGCCTTGAGTTCCTTCAACTAGGACATTTTCATTTTTGTCTAAAGCAGAATTAATCTCAGCAGGGACATCAACAATAATGGAAGACAATGAATCAAAGTCTTTTGCCAGATTCAATACCCTCATTGCCCTATCAGCATTTGCAGGGCCTGTTCCGGAGCCAGTACTGCCAATCTTCTCTTTGAGTTCACCCTTGGAATCTCTTGCCAAATGAGTCTCTTCAATTACTCCGCAGTGCTTGTCAATGAATGCCCTACCTGAAACTCCAAAGTCATCAATCTCTTTTTGAAGAACTTCAGGATTAATCACAACGCCTGGACCAATCATGACTTTGGCATCTTTGTTAAGAAAACCACTTGGAAGCATTCTAACTTTGTAAACCTTGTCGCCATCTTTGATGGTGTGGCCAGCATTTGGTCCGGCACCACCACGGACTATAATTTTGGGATTATCTTTAATTGCCAAATATGAGATGATTTTTCCTTTTCCTTCATCTCCAAAAAATCCACCAACTACAACAGTAGATGTCATAATGTTGAACTTGACTTTGGTTTATTTAAGCTAAAGTGCTGTTCCATCATTTTATAACCCAGAGTCAATTTTCTAGATCGATGGTTGGAGAGAACTTTGCAGGAAACATCATTGTGAATCTAGCAAATCTACCAGACTTTTTGAGAAATCCAATTCTAAAAAAACGGATGATGGAATTCTTTTCATTAGCAAAGCCAGAACAGGATGAAGTCATTAACAATGCACTAGAGGCAGGTCCAACAATTCCGTTTCCAAATTTTGCAAAACTCTTCAAGACATGGCTCAAAATTTTGACTACGCTTTCTGAAGAGCAACGAGAGGGATTATTTTCAGCATACATTACTGAAGTTGCACAAAATCCACAAAAACTAATCACTTTCAATCTAGATGGAATTTTGGAAATCTATCTTAGCCTAGAAGAAAATGAAAAAGAGATACTGGCAAATGCGATAAAAAAAATCATCAACAATCTTGATGAAGACAAAAAGAGGAGAATAATGTTAGTTATTCCCGAAAATGCAAAGAAGCACTTGAAGTTTTAAGCACCTGGTTGTGGTTCATCAGGCTTTCTGTTATCTTCATTGGAATAATCAATAACTTCTCCTTCAGGAGACATTACACCTACAAAGATTTTTTCGTGTTTCTTTAGTAATTTTCTATGATCAGCCATTGACATGTCTAGCTTCAGCTCATTCATTACCATGATTTGATATTCTTTCCATTCAGCCCAACATTTGTTGCATGTAGGATATTTCTCATTGACTGGACCTAGTTGTTCAGTATCAGGAATTTCATTCTTGCATTTTGTACAAGTACGAGTCATGAAAAGTAGCAATTCGAAACTCCTTTTATCTTTTATTG
>REGK01000073.1 GCA_003702545.1 Candidatus Nitrosopumilus sp. | reverse complement strand
ATTTGTAAAATGATTGGAAAACATTTGGGAGAAGATTCATTTCTTTATTGGGCATACAAAAACGACATTAGTGTTGTAGTTCCAGGAATTATGGATGGAGCAGTAGGAAGTCAGATTTGGTTATTCATACAAAAACATAATGATTTCAAATTAAACATGGCAGGAGATGCAGACTTGCTTTCAGGATACATCTTCAAAGCAGAAAAATCAGGAGCATTCATGATTGGTGGAGGGATTTCAAAACATCATACTTTGTGGTGGAATCAATACAGAGAAGGATTAGATTATGCATTTTACATTACAACAGCACAAGAATTTGACGGCAGTCTCAGTGGAGCATTAGTTAGAGAAGCAATTTCTTGGGGAAAAGTTACACAAAAAGCAAAACAATCCACATTACATGCAGAAGTAACAACTATCTTACCATTTATCTACGCAGCACTAGTATCAAAATTACAAAATTAGACAAAACCTATTATCTAATAAAAATAAAAAATAATCATGTTTCCAGAAATTAGAATCAAAGAATTCAAACCACTTGATCTAGAAGGAGGTTATCTTATTGACGGATTCCCATCAGCAGGTTTTAGCAGTGCAATTGCAACAGAGTCAATGGTACATACATCACAATTTGAACTAGCAGGAATAATTGATTCAGACATTTTTCCACCAATTAGCATAATCAAAGATGGAAAGCCAAACTATCCATCAAGAATTTTTGTAAATGAAGAATTGAAAGTTGGTGTGTTTTTGTCGTATCTTACACTTGATCAATCATTACACAAAGTTACAGCCAAAACAATGCTCAAATGGGCACAAGAACACAGAATCGGATTAGTTGTTAGTAGTATTGCAGTCAAATCTCCTAATGGAGATGAAGAATTGATTGGAATTGGAAGTACAGATTCTGCAAGAGAAAAAATAAGAAATGCAGGACTAAAAGTTTTAGAACACGGAACAGTTCCAGGAATTCCTGGGACATTGCTAAATGAAGCAAGTGTTACCGGACAAGATGTGATTGTGATTATTTTTCATACAAATGGAGAAGGTCCTGACTTTAAATCAAGTGCACAGCTTTGTTTGGCAATGTCAAAATTGATTCCAGGAACTTCTTGTGACATTCCAGCTTTACAACAAGAGGCAGAAAAAGCTGAAACAGTTATCAAAGAAGCTGAAGAAGAATCAAGGCATCTAAAAGATTCTATGTACATGTAACTTTTGATTATGTTTATTTCATAATCAAAATAATGAAAATTTGGATTAGATGGAACAATTCTTAGAATTTGCAGTACTAGTAATAGTAATCTCAGCATCAGGAGTCATGGCCCCAGGACCACTTTTTGCAGCCAATATTTCGTACGGACTACGAGAAGGTCGAAAATCAGGCATCAAAATGGCCACAGGTCATGCAATTGTAGAGTTACCATTGATCATATTGTTAGGGATTGGGGTTTTCTCATTACAAAGTTTTCCAGAGTTTCAAACAATTATATCGATTTTAGGAGCAATAACGCTTTTTGTTTTTGCATCATTACAAATAAGAACAATTCTTAGAGAAAAACAAGTTTCAGTTACAAATCCAAAACAAGGTGCACTAATTACAGGGATTTTGTTCAGTGGGTTAAATCCATTTTTCATTATTTGGTGGCTAACTATAGGCTTCAAGTTAATTTCAGATGCCA
Source organism: Candidatus Nitrosopumilus sp. (assembly GCA_003702545.1). Taxonomy (GTDB): domain Archaea; phylum Thermoproteota; class Nitrososphaeria; order Nitrososphaerales; family Nitrosopumilaceae; genus Nitrosopumilus. Next base: position 831 of record REGK01000073.1, on the reverse strand, counting down.
TGATGATATGGGCATTTTCAGGGATTCTAATCATGTTCGGATTACATATTTGGATGGATTTTGCATGGTTAGGAGGAGTTTCATTTTTAGCATCAAAAAGCACCAAGATTATTTCAAACAAAAATTACAAAATTTTGATGATAGGGTTAAGTGGAATGTTGGTTTACTTTGGAATTACATTTTTGCAAGAAATACAGTATTAACCACAATCAAGAATTTCTATTTGTGGTTCACATGAATCATTAAACAAATCAATTTTCTCAACAACCACTTCACAAAACTCTGGATCAAGCGTCTCTTGATATGAATTAATTTCATTTAAAATTGCCATATGTTGAATGCCACAAGAAGAATTTGAAAGTAATACCAAAAGGAATGAGATTAAAATTCCACTAAGAATTATCAGGAGGATTTTGAATTTATTCTTTTGAGATGTCAATTTCCATGGTAGAGACATTTCGTTGCTTACCATCTTGAGAAGTTAGTGAATCAGATGAAATTCTTACATCACTAATCACATATCCAACAGAATCCATTCTTTTTACAATCATTTGAGATACATCAACAGCTTGAGTGATTCTTTTTCCTCTAGCCTTTATCGTAACAGTAGGTCTTGTTGAAAGTTGGGTTAAAGTTGCAGAAACATAAGTCATGATAGGTTTTGTGCCAACAAAAATTACATCACGTTCTTCTGAAGGTTTAGAAGTTTCTGGTTCAGGTGTTGGTTCTGGTTCAGGTGTTGGTTCTGGTTCAGGTGTTGGTTCTGGTTCAGGTGTTGGTTCTGGTTCAGGTGTTGGTTCTGGTTCAGGTGTTGGTTCTGGTTCAGGTGTT
>REGK01000072.1 GCA_003702545.1 Candidatus Nitrosopumilus sp. | reverse complement strand
TTCAGACTTCGGTAAGTAGGGTCGAGTGTTATGTATGTGGTAAAGGATTAGAAGATGGTCATTCTATTACTGCAAAAACTTTGCCAAACGGAACTGTTCTTTTTTGCGACGTTCATTATTCATTACAGTAACTCCTAAATTTTTTCTTTTTTTCTAAATTCCGTATTTTTTTCTATGTGCTTTTTTCCATGCATTTGCAATATCTCTTTCTTCTTTTGTAATGTCATTAATCTCTAAGGGATATTCTGGCAAGACTCCGTACTTTGTCAACACATTACGATATGTTCTAAAGTATGCCTCAATCTCACCTACTAGTAATTTCACCAAATCTTGAATCTTTTTTGCTTCTTTGTCCATTTCCATATCTAGTAATTTGTTGACCTTTTTTTGTGTGATCTTTAACTGCTTGAATCTCCTAGTATACTCTCCTAGAATTCTCAACTCTGAATTCTCTTTTAATGACTCTGAATCTTTTTTGAACTTCATCTTGATTCTATTTTTTTAATTTCTTTTTTAATTTTATTAATATTATCTGTCCAGATTTTTACCATTTTTTTAGAATTTTCTAATTCTGTTGAGTCATTTTCATTTTCAAACTTTTCTACTTCTTTGATGTATTTTCTCAAAGTCTCTTCAGCTGATTCTAATTTCTTTTTTTGAAAATCTAGAACTTTTTTTGATATGAAATTCAATAGATTTTCTGATTTGTATTCCCTAAAAAATTAATTCATTTCATACGTGATTTTTGAGCCTATTTCTCACGTTTTTTACCCCATTTATGCTCAATTTGTAGATGGTCTTCGAGTTTTCTAGGAGTCCGTAAAACAACATTGCAAATAAGACATCTATAGCTCAAGGAGATTATTAGAACGATTTTAGTTTAAAATCGGAGGTTATTGTGAACTATTCCTCATCAACAGTTTTGTTATACTCTTCTACTTTTTTGTTATATTCGTCAATCTCTTTATTTTCCTCATCAACTGCTTCAAACAATTCTGGATTTTCTTCTTGTGCCTTTTTCATTAATTTTGCAAATGTCTCAGGATCGTCTTTTTGTAACTCTAGCAGGATCTTTCCAATGGAGTCATCAAGATTACTCATATCTGTGTTGGAAAATCGTGATACTTAACATATACTGAAATTATTTGATAAATAATGCCTCTAGATAAAATGACAAACACTCAAGATTTTGTCCCTACCCACAAGTCTGTTATTTTACATCTTCAAGGAAAACCAGTTGCATGTGTGATTGATACTAAAAATGATTATGATTCTTTTAATGAGAACCCTTCTCTTCGAGCCAGTTTAACAGGATTCCTAAACAAAGATGAAGAACTGGGTCTTTTAATGGGGTTTCAATTAAAAATCAAGACTGATGATCAGTTCTTTCAGTTTACTGTTTATCCTGATGAGGAGTTTATTGAAACTCTGATCTTTGATGAACGAATATTTCTCATTAATGAAAAAATGGACCCTCTTTTTTACCTGAAAATCAATACGGATCAATTTGTAAAAACAAAGTCAGAATTTGATAAATTCCAAAAGATGATCAAATGACTTAGCATTAAATTACTAGTATTCTAAATCAATTCATGCCTAATTTTAGCCAGATGTTAAAAGTTCGAGAACCAACTCTGCTTGACAGAGAAGATGGCCATTGGTATCAAACAAAATTCGATAAAATCTACCCTTCCATTAACACAATCTTGTCTGCAACTGCTCCTGAAGAAAAGAAGAATGGTCTAGCTTCTTGGAAAGAAAATGAACCTGCTCATGAATATATCACAGCACAATCCCAACACATTGGTACTCAATCACACCAAATTATTGAAGATTATCTGAGCAGCAAACTGAACTTGGAAGAATTTGATTTACTTCCTATTGCTCACTTTCATAACCTAAAACCATACTTGGAAAATATCACTGATGTCACATGTATTGAACAAAGAATGTATTCAGACAAACTCAAGGTTGCTGGAACTAGTGACCTTATTGCAAGGTATAATGGTGAATTGTCCATTATTGATTACAAGACAAAAAGAAAGCCCCAAGTTGATGAGTACATGTATGAATACTATTTGCAAACTACATGTTATGCTCAAATGTTCCAAGAAGTGACTGGAGAAAAAATCAACCAGGTAGTAATACTAGTTAGTAGTGAAAAAAATACTCGACAAGAGTTTGTTAAAACATGTGATGATTACCTGGAACCTCTCTATGAAAGACTAGAGAAATATTATCTAAACAACGAGGCAGTACTATGAAGTCTTGGATACCTCCTGCAATTTTGATTGTAATTTTGTCAGGCGTTTTAATCTACATGTCTTATGGGAAATAACTATTCTCTGGCACATCCGCATTTTACATAAACTACTTTGAATTCTCCCTGACTCTTTATGTTGTGAGACATGGGTCTTCTACAGTGTTGGCACTCTGTAAACCCATGATATTCTTCAACTGGAACAATCTTGTATTGCCATGATTTTGTTTTTTCATCCCAATACACGGAATTTATCTCAGTAGG
>REGK01000044.1 GCA_003702545.1 Candidatus Nitrosopumilus sp. | reverse complement strand
ACTGGTTCTGTAAAGTCACCACCAGATGGTGAAACAGCACCAATCAAAGTTACAGAACCGTCACGGTCTGGACTTCCTGCTGCTCTAACACGACCTGCTCTTTCATAAAATTCTGCTAATCTTGATGCAAGATATGATGGATAACCTTCTTCTGCTGGCATCTCTTCTAATCTACCACTCATCTCTCTGAGTGCTTCTGCCCATCTACTTGTAGAGTCTGCTACAAGTACAACATCTTTACCCATATCTCTGTAATATTCTGCAATTGTTACACCAGTGTAGATACTTGCTTCTCTTGCTGCTACTGGCATGTTACTGGTATTTGCAACTAGTACGGTTCTGTCCATGAGTGGTTTTCCACTACGTGGGTCTTTGAGGTGTGGGAATTCGACAAGTACCTCTGTCATTTCGTTTCCTCTTTCACCACAACCGATGTAAACTACAACTTGGGAATCTGCCCATTTTGCAATTTGGTGTAATGTAACTGTCTTTCCTGTTCCAAATGCTCCTGGGATTGAACCGGTTCCTCCTTTTGCAATTGGGAAGAATGTGTCAATGACACGCTGTCCAGTAAGAAGTGGAACTGTAGGATCGTATCTGTTCTTGTATGGACGTGGTTTTCTAACAGGCCATCTGTGATACATTTTGAGTTCGACATTTCCGCCGTCACCCTCAGTTGTTGCTAATACAGTTTCTAAATCATAATCTCCTTCTGATACAATGTTTGCAATTTTTCCACCTTTGTGGTCTGGTGGAACCATGATAGAGTGCTCAATAAGATCAGTCTCTTGAACAATACCAATTACATTTCCTGCTGCAACTTCATCGCCATTACTAACTGATGGGACAAAGTGATACTTTTTGGTCATGTCTACTGGAGTGGTTGTGATACCTCTTCCGATAAATGAACCAGAAGCTTCTGATAATGCTCTTAGTGGTCTTTGAATTCCATCATAAAGTTGTCCAATAATTCCAGGACCTAGCAAAACGCTTAGTGGGTTTCCGGTACCAACTACTGGTTCACCTGGTTTTAGTCCACTGGTTGATTCGTATACTTGAATGAATGCTACATCTCCGGTTAATCTAATTACTTCACCGACTAATTTTGAATCGCCTACAGTTACAGTTTCATACATCTTTGCTTCGGACATACCATCTGCTCTAACTGCAGGTCCACTTACCCAAACAATTCTACCTTGAGCTGCCATCTTATTCTCCTACTCCGAATTTGGATGCAATCTCTTTCCTTATTAAAGGCTTCAGACGTTCAATTCTTGCATCGATTGTATTATCAAATGTCATTGCACCATCTTTTGATTTTACAACAACACCACCAAGACAATCAATTGTGTCAGAAGATAATTCAGCTCCTGAGAATTGAGATAAAGTTGATTGAACTACGTCTTTGTCTTTTGTGTTTGTAGAAACTGTAATTTCTGAAGTTCCCAAAATTTGGGTTGCTTCTTCAATCATTGTTTTAATTAAATTAGAATAATCACCACTGCGATCAGCGTTTGCAATTTGATCAAGTGCTTTTGAAAATACGTCGTCTACTGCTTTTTCTAATGCCATTAACTGCTTGTTTCTAGCCTCAATATCGGCACTACCCATAATCTGCTTTTCAATTTTGTCTGCCTCTTTCTTTCCATCTGCAAGAATTTTATCATATTCTTGCTCTAGTTTAGGAACAGAATCATCAAGTGTTTTGAGGGACTCATTTAGGGCAGATTCAACATTTGAGATAACAGACTTTTCAGTTTGTTCAAGAATTTTACTAATAGTGGTTTCCAAAGCAGAATTTGCCAATGAGTCGCGTAAATCCGTAATAGATTTTAATGTTTGGGAATTTGGCCATTCAGAAAGATATTAAAATCAAAGGAGTTCCTGTTGGATTATCTTGGGAGTAGCCGATCTGAAACTTGGAAGTGTAATTTTACCAAGAAGTGAGTCTCCAAAAGCAATTTCCAGACTAACAGAATTTGAATGGTTTCATAAAATCGATACTGAAAATGACTTAGTCACACCAGAAATCGATGATCTTCTGTTAGAGGCACAAAAAACCTACCAAGCAATTGATGATGTCGTTAAAGGACTAGGAGTCCCACCAACTGTAGGAATTCTAGAGATCTTGTTCAAAGGAACTATGATCAAAAAGAAGGATTATGAGATTGGAGAAATTGAGGACATGGTAGAGGATCTCAAAAAGAAAACCCCATCAGTGATTGACGAGCCAGCAAAACTCCTAGAAGAACAAGCAGATGCAAAACGAGGAATTGAAGAATATCGTTCATTAAAAGAGACTCTCGAAATTGCAAAAAAGCTCAACATTGATCTTTCAGGATTTGGATTGATGAAATATTTCTACACAAATCTCTTTGTTATAGAATCTGCAGACTATGAAGAAATTAGCAGGGCATTAGAAGGTATTACATTTTACAAATATGATTTAGAAAGTAAAGATAAAGCCGCAGTATTGGTAATTTGTGGAATCGATGATTCTGAAAAAACACTCAAAGTACTTAGAGGATTCAACGCAAATCCATTTTCAATCCCTGATGGCATGTCACAGATTCCTTCAGAGGCATATGCCACTGCTGAGGCAAAACTAAAAGAATTTACTGCAAAACAGGCACAAATTGCAAAGCAGATTGCAAAAATCACGAAGAGCATCAGACGAGATATTCTAGTATTACACGAAGAAGCACTTGTTGCAAAAGACGTTCTTGAGACTTTGAGAAAACCAGGTGGAACTAAACATTTTGCACTTATCCAAGGATTCATCCCAAGTAAGATGGAAGAGAAGTTCAAGAATATAACAGACCAATGGACTTCAGTAACTGAAGAAATTACAGACCCTAAACACCAAGAACAAGTTCCAACATTATTTGATAATAAAAAATTCGTTAGAACATTTGAAGTAATCACAGAGAGTCAAGGAATCCCAAGAAAGGGAGAAGCAGATCCTACACCAATGATTGCTCTAATGTGGCCAATCTTCTATGGATTGATGTTTGCAGATACAGGTCACGGATTGCTTTTGATGGGAATGGGACTATTATTCAAATTCAAAGGACAGGGCAATCTCTCCAGATGGGGAATGCTCATTGCAATCTCAGGAGCAGCATCTGCTATTGCAGGTGTTGGTGCAGGAGAAGCGTTTGGATATCACATAGATTACTTTGAACCATTTAAGAGCCTATTAGCAGAAGGAGGACCACTTTATCCGGTTAGTTTCATAGTAGGTATCCTTAGTGTTGCAGAATTATCATTTGAACAAGTAATCAATATTCTCAAAGTTTCATTGTTCATCGGAATCATCCATTTGGTTTGGGCAATGATTCTCAGAATCAAGAGATTAGCTAAAGAAGGTCACAAGATTGTCATGTACTTGGAAGCAATTCCAAACATCACACTATATGGCGGCATTGTAGTCATCATGATGTGTGCAATTGGTTCACAATATGATGTAATGAACATGTATTCCAAAGTCCACACAGAAGCTGTTCCATGGGTTACAATATTCCTAGGAGAATGGGCACAAGTTTGGATTGTTACAAGAATCGCAGTGATAATTGTAATTGCATCTATGGCACTAATGATGGTTGGAGGTATTATGCATGCAAAGAAACATCCAGAAGATGGAGGTTCGGCGGCAAATGTCGTAATGGAAGTATTCCTTGGCAAGACAGTAGAGAGTTTAGCTCACACAATCAGTTATGCACGACTGGGTATCATGTTACTGGTCCACGCAGCACTATTACTTACAGTAAATAACGCATTCAATTCACTTGGCGGTGCCGAATCATTTGGTGCATGGGCAATGATTATCGGAGGTAACTTGGGAATCATGATGATTGAGGGATTGATTGTGTACATCCAGTCACTCAGGTTGCACTTGTACGAATACTTTACAAAATGGTATGACGGTGGTGCACAACCATTTAGACAAGTCAGACCAGAATTAATTTACAACCAATTCATTTGGAAAAGAAAATAAAATTTAAAAAAAGAATCTAGTCGTCTTTAGTTTTATCATCTACTCTTTTGGCAGTATCTTTGAGTTTCTTTAGAAATTCCAAGATTATGAAATTTCACAAAAAAGACTGAAGTTCCTAGAAATGGTTATGTCTCTACTAGATTGACTGAGATCTTTGTCATTGGTCTTGACAGTTCATCAGGAAGTACAATTAACAACCCACCATTTTTGTCAACACCACTACATTCTCCGGAGAATTTTTGAAAGTTGTTTGCATAGCATCCATCATCAGAATAGTGTTCAAAGTTTTCAGGGTATTGGAAATAGTACCATTGCTGGACATAAGAAGGTACAAAGTAGACATCAAATCCTATGGTATCATCATTTACTGATATCGTATACTCATAGTTTGTTGATTCTTTTGATGTACAAATTGGGACAAATTGGGCAAATCCATTTTGGAGTTTTTGTTTTTGAGATTCATCTGAATATGCATTGTTTGGAATTAATGCATCTTCTTCAAAGAAGTTTAGATTGTATCCAAGAAAGTCTAGACCAGTCTTTGCATAATGGAACCATTGAGATTCACAGTCTCGATAATCATATTGTACTGCAACTACTGGTTTGCTGTTAACATATTGGAGACCATTTTGTCTTTGTTTTGCACCGTGTTTTGTAATATCAGATTGTTCTTCTTCTCCTGGAACTACTTCACGTTCCCAAGTAGTTGTTACATCAACAATTAGATTTCTAGGATAACTTTTCCATTCAGGTTGGAAATGAACATAGTTTGCATATTCGTTTACTTGACTGATTTTTACAGTATTTTTAGAGTCTCTCCAAGTTGCAAATGCATCATCAAACACTACATTAATTGAAAATAGAACTAACAGTCCCATTATCACAGAGATTATTGCTATCTTCATTTTCATTTCTCCAGATATACCATAAAAGACATTATTCTAATTAAAGTCATAGTAGAATTTCACAGATGTGCCACTTCAAAAAATATTTGAATTAATTTTCAACAGGAAGGTCTAATCGGTTTCCCCATTCACCCCAAGAGCCCAGATATACCTTGACATTTGAAAATCCTAGTTTTTTGAGAATCAAAAAAGAGTTGGCTGCCCTATAGGCCCCTTGGCAATATGTCACAATTTCAGTGTCTTTTGGATAATTGTACATTTTTGATAATTCCTCATCGCTTTTGAAAGTCCCATCTTCTTTGAGGTTCTGACTCCAGTCAATATTGACGGAGTTTGGAATATGACCTGATTGAGCAGCACGTATGACACTTCCATCATACTCTCCAGGTGAGCGGGCATCAAGTATTTTCACATTTTCAAGATTATCTAGAATATACTCAAATCCAGAAATTATCTCAGGATTAGTTTTTCCTGAAAAATCAGATGGGTTGAAACCATTTGGTTTTGTTTCAATGGTTAGATTTTCTTTTTGCCATTTTGTGATTCCGCCATCAAGCATCATCACGTTTTGATGAGAGAAATACATCAACATCCATACTCCTCTTGCTGCAAGCATTCCAGATACTGAATCATAAAAGACTACTTTCTTTTCTGAAGTTACTCCAAGAAAAGATAGTAAAGATTTTGATTGGTTATTGAAATTTTCAATTCCTTGTTTTGATGTATCAATCCAATGAAATGCAAACAAATCCAAATGAACTGCTCCAGGAATATGACCTTCAGAATATTCTTTGAAAGAACGAGTATCAGCTATGATGAGATTAGGATTATCTAAAATGGTATTTAGTTCATCAGTTGAGATTAACATAGTTTGGATAAAATGATCAAATCTAAATTGATTTGGGTTGAATAATAAAAAGAAGAAAAGAAAAGGGTTTTTTCTATTCGTTGACGTATGCTCTTTCGCCGTGCTGAGCCAAATCGAGACCAATCTCCTCTTCTTTAGGAGTGACTCTGATTCCGCCTGGCCATACTGCGTCCATTACCTTTAGGATTACAATGGTAACACCAAATGCATATCCTATTGAGATTGCTGCTGCAATGATACTGATTGCTTGGGTCTCCATTCCTTCTGGAGTTCCAGTCCATGCACCAATACCGTCTCCGGTATCCCAGATGTGTGGACTTGCTAATGTACCAGTCAAAATTGCACCTGTAAGACCACCCATTCCATGTATTCCCCATACATCTAATGCGTCATCCCACTTTCTTGCATTCTTGAATGCTACACATGCATAACAAACTGTACCTGCGGCAATTCCCATAATGATTGCAGCCATTGGACCTACCCAACCTGAAGCTGGAGTGATTGTTACCAATCCTGCTACTGCACCTGATGCTGCACCAACAATACTTGGTTTTCCTGTATGTGCCCATGACATCAAGACCCAAGTAACTGCGGCCATACCAGTTGCGGTATTTGTAACAGTCCATGCGCTGACGGTAATGCCGTCTACCATTGCTTCACTACCTGCGTTAAAGCCGAACCATCCGAACCAGAGGATACTTGAACCAAGTACCACCATTGGGATGTTGTGTGGCTCCATTGGCACTTTGCCATATCCAAGTCTTCTGCCAAGGACTAAGGCTCCAGCCAATGCTGCAAATCCTGAAGAAATGTGTACTACAGTACCACCAGCAAAGTCTAACGCATGCGATGGCGATAAGTCTGGATTGAGGTCTAATGCCCCGTTTCCTATGAAACCGCCTCCCCAGACCCAGTGTGCAATTGGGTCGTAAACGAAGGTACCCCATAAGAGTACGAATATGACTAGTGCACTGAATTTGATTCTGTCAATCAAACCACCAATAATTAGAATTGGTGTGATGATGGCAAATGTTCCTTGGAACATTGCAAACATTTGGTGAGGAATAGTTCCTGGCCAACCTTGACTACAATATTCACCATCTACCATCGATTGCATTTGATAGGCTGCTGACCATGTATCGCCACAAGGGCCTATTTCACCTAATGGTGCATAGTGTGATACCATGTTAAATCCAGCATAATCTAGACTTCCCATGAAATGGTTTGCGCCTTCATCTGCGTTTGGTGCAAATGCTAGTGAGTAACCCCATAGAACCCATTGTACTGACATGAGACCCATAACAATGAGAGTCATACCAAGAACGTTGACGATGTTCTTTGATCTGGCTAGACCGCCATAAAAGAAACCGACACCTGGGGACATAAGGAGTACGAATGATGTTGCTGTTAGCATCCAGGCAGTATCACCAGTGTCTATAAGACATGGTAAGTAAGTGCCATCGCCATTATCAACCCAACATTCGTTAGGGTTACCAGTGTAAATTCCACTGGTTCCTTTTACATATCCGTCCATACCATCTTCAACGCTTTGTGCATATGCCTGAGACATTGCACCTGCTGCTGTGATGGATACTGCGGCTACAAGTAATAGAGCATACTTGTAGTTCCTAGAATTCATTGAATTTATCGAAATTGGATTTTATTTAAGCATTGGAGACTTAAGAACGTCTAAAAAAGTAAATTATTATATTTTAGTATATTCTGATAGTAACATAAAATATGGAAATTATGTTAACGTGATCGCAAATGGGAAAATCTAAAACTAAACTAGCAATTTTTGATACTTTCAAGACTAAAGGTGAAGAGTTAACAGGAGAAGCACAACGACAAAGAGCAATTATTGGAATTCTTGCAAGTGATGCAAATCCCGCTGAAAGGACTAGAACTGGAATATCACAGAAAATGGCAAAAAAGCAAGGAATTGCCTGGAAGAATATCTATTCAGGGATTTTTCGAGATTTAGATGAAATCCTGCTTCCAATGGAAATTGCAGAAGAAGATGGCAGATTACCTCTCCAAAGAGGTCCAAAAGCCCTTCAAGAAAAAGGAATCCCATATTATCACCTGACAAAAAAAGGGATTTTGATCGCCCTTTCAATTAGTGATATCAAAAATAGAGAAAAATTACTAAAAGAATTTTTTTCACAGTCAGAGGATAAGGAAAAAGAGTTTGAGAAAATACTATCTAGTCTCTTAGAGAATAGCCCTAAATTCGCATACTCTATCTTCCAAAAATATGTCAAGGCATTTTGTGACAATAAGATCAAGGAATTACTGCCATTTGATCTCACAAAATTGAAGGATATTTCAGATGAATCATTAGAGATTCAAAAGGAGATTTTGGTAGCTTTTGTGGAACTCTCAAAGCAAGAAAAAGAAGATGCCATCAAATTTCTGGATAAAATCACATAGAATTTGTTCCTGCATAGATCGCCAAACATTAAAATCCGTTACTCTTAAACGATTTTCAAATGGGCAAGAACGTCTACGCATCAGTAAAGTCATACAGCCAAAGAGGGAAATTACTCACTAGAGCTGATTTTCAGACTTTGGCCGAATCAAGAGATCTTGATGAATTTATGACCAGAATAAAAAATACTGTTTACGGAGATTCAATTAATGATGTTCAAAAACCATACACTTCTCAAGGCATTGAATCTGCCCTTAGAGGACGATTAGCCGATGTCCATTACGCTATTGCAAAAACTGCAGGGGACTCTGATATTCTTGATGCATATTATATGAAATTCATAATTTCAAATCTAAAATTAATACTCAAAGGAAAGGTCTTAGGAAAATCACAAGAAGAGATTGAGAATCACATTAATCTTCGTGCAGAAGAACTAGTCAAACAGAGAGATGTTATCATCAAATCTCTTGTTGCAAAAGATCTTGAAGAAGCAGTTGCAAGTCTAAACTCAGTTCAATTTGGGGACGAGATTGCAAAGGCTGCAACACTTTACAATGAAACAAAGAACATTCAGGTCTTTGATACATATTTTGATAAAATTTTGTACCAACAATTAGGAAGGGCTCTAAAAAATACAAGAGACAGAGATGTCATAAAGATTGTTGGAGTAGATGTTGACTTTTACAATCTCCTTAGTGTAATTAGAGGAAAGTTCTGGGGATTAGAAGAATCACAAATTCAAGATTTGATTGTGACTCAGACTCCAACTGTTCCAAGAGAACTTCTGGGAAGAATGATGGCAGCAGGTACAGTCAGAGACGCACTAAATGAGCTTGCCACAACCAAATACAAAGACATGGTTCCACAAAATGAAAATGAGTTAGATGCAGTTGCTGAATTTGAAAGAGCACTTGAGATGAACATCTATCATTCATCTGCCAGAGCATTTACCAAAATGTTTAGTTTTGCAACAATTATTGGAATCACAAAACTAACAGGCTTTGAAGTAAGGAATTTGGCTGCAATTGCATATGCAGTAGAGCAGAAAATTCCTACAGAGACAACAATGTCAAAATTGATTCTTGAAGAAGAATAGATCTGAAGATGATAAGATTTCCTAAAAAGAAAAACGAGATAACAACAGAGACCGTAATCAATACTATTTGGGTTAGCGCATTTATGGCCATGATTTTCTCATTGCCACCTCTAGCATTGTTCTTGGGATTTTACTTTTGGGCAGGAGAATTAGTTATTGGGGCAGTAGTTGGTTTTGGAGTACATTTTGTAACTCTAGCATTTGCAGGCAAAATCTCAAAATTTTTGACCAACATAATGAGTTAACCTATAAGGATCCAATTATCAAAGTGATGTATCATGATGGGAGATAGAGATTTTCGAAGTACTATTCAAAACGCAATAAAATCAATTGGAAATGAACTAGAAGTAAACATAGATTCTAAGGACTTTGAAACTATCCATCTTCAAGAAGTCGTTAGATGTATGAGACGTTCATACTATGATAGAGTAGAACCTCTGGAAATTGAGAGAAGAGGATTCAATGAGCTTCTTTCAGGATTATTGAGAAAATTGGAGTATGGTAGCAATCCAAAGGATTTCGAAATCAACGAGATCAAGCTTCGTGGACAAGCAGATATGATTGTGGATGACGCAATTCTCCTATTCAGATCAGCTACTGAAGAATTAGAAAATCCTCATGCAAGCGATGTCTTGTATCTTAATGCATGCATGTGGATATATGACAAAGAAGATGGGATGGTAGTCTACATCACAGGAGATAGAAAAGAATCAACATTTTCACTAACACGTAACAAAAAGATGTTCGAAGATACCATACGCAGGGTTCGAGTTTTAAACAATCTTCTCAAAGAGGGAAAAACACCAATCTTAGAGCCATCTGAAGAATGTACTGAATGTCAATATTATGAGAGATGTTATACAAAGAAGAAAAATACTAAACAAACATCTCTTGCTGAAATG
>REGK01000071.1 GCA_003702545.1 Candidatus Nitrosopumilus sp. | reverse complement strand
TCTAATACTCTAATCTTCTTTGGATTCTTTTCATATGCGTTGTACATGTTTGCATAGTGATTCGGATCTTTCATTACAGAATTCGTTGCAATAAATTGATGATATAAACATATTCGTACTAGTTTCGTTGGAAATGATTGTAAACGATCCTAAACTAGTTTTGAATTAAATTTTTGAACCGAAAGTCGTCTTAGATGACTTTTCGTAGAATAATCACAGTATTGGTGTCAACTACACCTGGAATCTTTCTTAATGCATCAATACTATTGTTAATCTCTGCAATACTTGAACCACTCATTATTGTTGTAATGTCGTATTGCCCTGTAATCTCATAAACTGTTTTTACACCTTCAAGCTTTGCAAGCTTTAGAGAAACTTTTGATGTGTCTGTTGCTGAATCAACTGATACCAAAACAATTGCACTAGTTGCATTTTCTTCTCCCAACTCTAAAGTAAATTTCTTGATGGTTCCATTTCCTACAAGATTCTTTACACGTCTTCTTACTGCTGATTCAGATAGTTTTAGTTTCTTTCCAATATCTACAAATGATTCTCTGGAATCTTCTTTGAGATATCCGATAATTTTCTCATCTATGTTATCCTTGTACACTTCGTTTTTTCTCCTCTTCAGTTAGTATAATATCTAGAGCATGTAAAACTTTTGTTACATCTTCTTCAGTTATTACTAGCGGAGGTAGAATTCTTAGGATGTTCCTTCCTGAATATAGCATGAGGACACCTTCTCTGATCAATCCCATCAAGATGTCTCTGACTTCAAACTTCATCTCAACACCAATCATGAGCCCTTTACCACGAATCTCTCTGATCATGGTGTGATTTTCCTTTAATTTCTCTAAACCTTCTCTGAACAATTTTCCCATCTTTTCGGAATTTTCAATTAAGCCATCTTCTGTAATTGATTTGAGAGCTGCAACACCTGCTGCACATGATATTGGATTTCCACCAAAAGTAGAAGAGTGCTCTCCTTTACTCATTGAAGCTAAGATGTCTGGTCTGACAAGAGTAGCACCCATTGGAACTCCTCCTGCAATTCCTTTTGCTAAACACAAAATGTCTGGTGCTGTGTTCCAATGATCACAAGCCCATAATCGTCCTGTTCTACCTAAACCTGCCTGTATTTCGTCAAAGATTAACAGAATTCCTTTCTCATCACACAACTTTCTTACATCTTGCAAGAAGCCATCTGGTGCAACAATAATTCCACTTTCTCCTTGAATTGGTTCTAAAATTACAAATGCAGTATCGTCATCTATTGCTTCTTTTAGTGATTCAATATCTCCATAAGATGCAAAAGAAACTTTTTCGACAAGTGGAGCAAATGCCTTTTTGTATTTTGGATTAAATGTTAGTGATAATGCTCCAAATGATTTTCCATGGTAGGAGCCTTTCATTGCAACCATTCCTTTTTTGCCAGTAAACTTTCTTGCAAACTTTATTGCAGCTTCAATTGCTTCTGCACCACTGTTGTTAAGATGAACTTGTGAAAGTTCTTTAGGTGCCAAACCAATCAGTGTCTTCAAAAACTCTTCTCTTGTTTTATTGTAAAGTGAACTGTGTACTGTAATGATTTTGTCAACTTGTTCTTTGATTGCGTCATTGACTCTTTGATTTTGATGTCCAACTAGTGCTACGCCATATCCGCCCATACAATCAATGTACTCTTTACCATCCACATCCCATACGTGAGCTCCTTTTCCCTTCTCAACTGTAACTGGAAATCTCTGGTAGAGATTACCCATGTACTGGTCTTCACTCATGTTCAATCACCGTACAATTATCATGTGCAATGGCTGATGAGACTGGGTTTTCTTTTTGACCATTTGCAATCAGTGCTTTTTGAACTCCCATATCTAATGCTTCAGTTGATGCCAAAATTTTCTTTTCCATTCCTGGTCCAATCTTTGGTCTAATCTCTTTTGCTTCTGCCAATGTTAGTTTTGGAACAACTTTGTCATCCATTAGTAAGCCATCAACATTTGTTATGAATAATACTTTGTCACTTCCTACCTTTCCTGCAACATATGCTGCTGCTCTGTCTCCATCTACATTGAGGAATTCAGATTCCTCACTAATTGCGATAGGTGAGATTACCGGCGTAAGGCCTTGATCTAAGAGTGATTTTATGAAACTAGAATTAACTTCTCTGATCTTCCCAGTATATCCGCCATCAATTGCTTGTTTTCGTCCTTTCTCATTTACGATTAAGAGTTTCTTTTTTCTGTCTGCCTCTATTACTTTGGCATCCACTCCTGATAATCCAATTGCATTGATGCCATTTTTTTGAAGCATCTGAACGATTGTTTTGTTGATTCTTCCAGACATTACCATTGTGAAAATCTCTGCAGTCTCTTTGTCTGTGTATCTACTTTTGATTCCACTAGGAGATGTTACAAACTTTGGTTCTTTTCCTAATTGCTCACAAACTTTGGTGACTTCTTTACCTCCACCATGAACTAGAATTACTCCTTCTGACTCTGCAACTTTCTTGATATCTGCAATCGTTGATGGATGTAAATCATCTACTACACTTCCACCAATTTTGATAGTAATCATTTCTAAACAGGTGTTAGTGGGGTATATCTTAGTCCGTCCATTTCATCAAAACCACACATTACGTTCATGTTTTGGATGGCAGAACCTGCTGC
>REGK01000070.1 GCA_003702545.1 Candidatus Nitrosopumilus sp. | reverse complement strand
ATTGGTTAGACTCTCAGACCAGGCAAGACCATAGCCTCAAAACCGAATTTTACTAATCATATTGGTTGGAAATCGTTAAAAAGCAATTTTACGATACAAGATGAATGTCTCAGCGCTCAGACAAGGTCCAAAAAGATGTCAATGCATCTACTGCCAACAAGCTGCTCGTAATTTGTGTAGACAGAGATAATGATGTAGGAGAAAAGGCAGGTATCGTCACGCCAGTAGTTGGAAGGGATGCATGTATTGAAGCAGCACAGAGACTTGCATTAGAGGATCCTGAAGATGCAGATTCTAATTCTATATTTTCAGCAATCAAGACCTATGAAGACTTGGTAAGTAAAGGGTATCAGGTTGAAGTAGTTACAGTTGCAGGAGTTAAAGACAGAGGAGTTCAAGCTGATGAGAAAATTCTTGCCGAAACAAGAAAAGTTTTAGATAGATTTTCTGCAAACGGTGCAGTTATTGTTTCAGATGGCGAAGATGATGAGAGTGTTATTCCAGTAATTCAAAATGTTCTACCAGTTGTTTCAGTGCAACGTGTTGTAATGAAGGTTAGTAGAAGTGTAGAGTATTCTTATGCAGTATTTGGAAAATATCTCAAAATGATTGCATATGATTCAAGATATTCTAAATTCTTCTTGGGAGTTCCAGGAATTCTTTTGTTAATTGGGGGAGTTGCATCGGTATTTGGAATCACTACAGAAATCTTTGCAGTGTTAGTTAGTATTTTGGGTGGTGCATTTTTGATAAGAGCATTTGATATTGATAGAGTTTGGTCAAGTTGGTCAAAGCCGACGCCGATGGGCTTTATCAGAATGTTTACAATGGTCGCAGGCGGATTGCTAGTATTATCATCAATTCCAGCTGGTGTTGCATCAATTGAGCCTTCATTAGCTGAAGCAGACACTACATTGGTTGCAAAGATTACTGATCAAGTAATTATTGGTCAGTTTGTTGCAGGAGTATTACCAATATTGTGGACAGGACTTGGTGCAATCTTTGCAGGAACTTTGCTTAGTAACTGGATTGGAGGAGTGCCAAGACAAATCAGCGACATCTTGAGAATAATTGTACTTGCTGCATTATACCCAACAATCTACCAGTTTACAAACATCATGGTTTCTGACGTGAGTCCATTTACACTGATTCCACCACTCTTAGGAGGACTGGCAGCAACATTGGTTTCAGCCACAATTCTCTTCAAAAAGTACAGAAAGCACAAAGACCAAGAGATGGTTTCTGACTAATTTAGACCATTTCTAGGATGAATTTTGCAAAAACACTGATATCTTTAGCGACATAGTAATCATCAAAAGGTGAACCGATATTAGCAAAATCAAAGACGTACTTCTCCAGCTATCAGGACTTTACAAAATTTATGGAAAGAGACTAGAAAGTGAGATTCAAACAGGAGACATTCCAAATCATGTCGCATTAATTTTAGATGGAAACAGAAGATGGGCAAAAAGGCATTTGTCACTTCCAAAGGCAGGACATTGGAAGGGAGCTGATGCAGTAGAGAACCTTCTTGATTGGTGTGAAGAGTTTGACATCAAAATTGTAACATTGTATGCATTATCAGCTGAAAATCTTGATAGAAATGATGAAGAGCTTGATCATCTCTATGAATTAATTCGTATGAGACTAGAAAAGCTGTATAACGATCCAAGAATTCATCGATCAAAGATGCGAGTTAAAGGAATTGGAAGAATAGAATTGTTACCTGAGTCCATCAAAGAGGTTCTGCAAAAGTTAGATGATGCTACTAAAGACTATGACAATCATTTCCTAAACATTGCACTGGCATACGGAGGACAGTATGAATTAGTTGATGCGGTCAAAAAGATAGGTGAGAAAATTAAAGATGGTCAATTAGATGTTGAAAAGATTACGAAAAAAGAGATCGAGTCAAACTTGTATACATCACACTTGCCACAGTCTTCACCAGACATGATTTTGAGAACATCAGGAGAGAAGAGACTAAGTGGATTTTTGATGTGGCAAAGTGCATACAGTGAATTGGTTTTTATGGATATCTTTTGGCCAGAGTTTAGGAAAATAGATTTGATGCGAGCCATTAGAACATTCCAAGAAAGAAAAAGAAGATTAGGAAAATGATTGAAGAGACATCAGCAGGTATAGTATTGTTTAGAAAAGAGGATTCTAAGAATCTGTTTTTGCTTTTACATTATCCATCGGGACATTGGGATTTTGTCAAAGGTAAAATGGAAAAAGGAGAGACAACTCATGAAACTGCAGTTAGAGAAACAAAAGAAGAGACAGGAATAACTGATGTAAACTTTGTAGAAGGGTTCGAAGAGTGGATAGAATACAATTTTCAATATCAAAAGGAGTTGGTTCACAAAAAAGTTGTGTTCTTTTTGGCTGAAACTAAAACAAAGGAGGTAAACATCTCACATGAACATCTTGATCACACATGGATTGATTACAATACGGCAATGGAGAAAACCACTTTTGATAACGCAAAGACTGTACTAACTAGAGCTCAGATGTTACTTTCCAAGACTGTCTAGCTGCAATTCCTTTGCAACATCATCTGGCTTTTTTGCATTAAGGATTGTTCTTCCAACAATCAGATAATTTGTTCCAGATGAAATTACTTCACTTGCATTGCCACCTTGTGTTCCAACACCTGGAGAAAAGATGCTGAGTTTTCGTCCAGCCTTTTTTGAGCAGTATTGAATAATTTTTGGAAAAGTTGCGCCAACTACAATTCC
>REGK01000069.1 GCA_003702545.1 Candidatus Nitrosopumilus sp. | reverse complement strand
AGATTCTAGACAGAATATTTTGCAAAAATTATCTGACTTTCAATTTCTTTATGTTGTTCGATAATTGATGCTCTAAATTTTACTTCATGTTCTTGAGTTGGTTCAAATTTTATTGTTGCAGTAAATTCTGCTTTATTATCCGACATTGTATCTTTGTTGATAAACAACCTTGCAACATTGTTTGAAATGGTTTTTCCATTATATGACTTGTAAGTAATATGCTCATTTGAATCTAAAATTTGTGTGTTGATAACCACCCCGTCATATCTCCCTGGATATGAAACTGTAATCCTTCCTTTGATTTCAGAATTTGGATGAATCTCTGTTGAATTTAGTTTGAATTCTATATCTTTCACAAAAAGACACCTTCTGATTAGAATAAATAATTTTGTTAAGCGGGCCCAAAGGGCTTCGATCCCTTGACCATTGGATTAGAAGTCCAACACTCTATCCATGCTGAGCTATGGGCCCAAAAACCTAGCAATTAATTACCATTTTAAGGGTTTACAGCCACTTTTTTTGGTAATTTTCTCTTTCCATTTTGAAGAGAAACTGTTGTGCATATCCTGCATATGGTCCAAAGTAATCTACAATCTTTTCATGTAGAATATCGTATTGTTTTTCTGTAATTGTTTTGGTATCTATCTGAAATTTCTCTGAATAATATTTCTCTAAAATTCTTATCATCCATCTATCTAATGGGAATGATTCTAGTTTGTCAAGAGAAAATAATAGAATACAATCTGCAACCTTGTTCCCTATTCCTGGAATGATACGAATCTTCTTTTTCGCATCAAAGTAATTACTTGATCTCAATTCCTCTGTTGTAATTTTTTCTTCAGAAAAAATTTTTGAAGCCTCTTTGATGAATTTTGCACGATATCCGACACCACAACTTTTGATTTCAGCTGTTGATGCTTTACCAAGCGTATTTGCATTAGGAAATAAAAAAAATTCTTGATCCTTGTATTCTACTTTCTCCCCAAATTTCTGTGATATGTTCTCTAGATTTGTTTTGATTTTTTGAATGTTAGAGTTTGATGATACAATAAATGAGATCAAACATTGGAATGGATCTTGTTTTATTATTCTTAATCCTGGATATTTTTTTACAGCATTTTTTACTATCTTGTCTTTTGAAATTGATTTGATAATTTTACCAAAATCATCATTATTTCTAAAAAAATCTGTTTTATGATTTTTTAACGACTTTATTTTTCCATTTTTATTTACCTCAAGTATGTCTTGCCCATTTACACCGTACCAAAATTCTTTGTTTTTTTTCCAAAGAAAAACCTGACCGCTGTTTATTGAATTTTCAACATCTACTGGTTGTTTTATTTGCATTTCAGACTGGGATCTCTTCGTTAACTGCAGGCGAATATGCCTCTAATCCAAATTTCTCATGAATTTCTTGTGCAAACAAATCACAAGATTCTGAATCTCCATGCACTGTCAATACCTTTGGATTTCCTTTGATTTTTTTAATCATGTCAAATAATTCGTTCCTGTCTGCATGGCCTGAAAATTCAAACTGTTTTACTTGTGCGGTTACATTGATGTCTTTTCCTCTGGACGAAACTTTTCCTGTATCTAACAATTTCTTGCCTGGAGTTCCTTCTCCTTGGTATGAGACAAGTGCAATTCCGTTTCTATCATTAAATGCTAGATGCTGTAAATAGAAAACTGCATTTCCTCCAACTAACATCCCTGCAGGTGAAATAACAACACATGGTTCATCCATAGCACGTTTTCTTTCAGAATGTTCAGTGATTGCAGTTGCACCTTTGATTGCATCTGAGAACACTTTTGGATCTCGCAAGTATTCTGGATGCTTAAACATAATTTGATTTACTTTTAGTGCCATACCGTCCATGATTATTCTATGTTTGAAATTTGCATTTCTTAGAATACATGCTATCTCTTGAGAACGCTCAACTGAAAATGATGGGATAAACAAAATTCCTTTTCTATCCATTACTTCATTTGCAAACTCTATTAATTCTGCTTCAGATTCTTTTCTTGGCTTTTGTTCTGTCTTGGCATAGGTACTCTCAGTAATTAACAAGTCAATTTCTCCTATGTCCAAGTCCATTTCTCGGAGCATTCTTGAACCATTTGTTTTGATATCGCCTGTATAGAACAGTCGTTTATTTTCAGATTCTACTAAAACTGTACTGCCACCAATCACATGTCCTGATTCTCTTAACTCAAATGTTGCATTACCTTTTGTGACTTTTTGCTTGAAACCAATCTCTTTGGCATTTCTCATCATGTTGTTTAATTCTGGCAGGTCAAATGGGTGTGAATTTTTCTCAATTTTGAGCATGTCTTCAATCAATAATTTTGATAAATCAAATGTTGGTGGGGTTGCATAGACATCCGTATTTCCACTTACAAAAAGAGATGGAACATTTCCAGAGTGATCTAGGTGAGCATGAGTGATGATTATTGCATCCAAGTCCTTGGGCTTTACATGAAGTGGGTATTGTGGAGGTGTACCTCTTCTGCCAAACAATACTCCGTAATCAAGTAAGAGATTTGTTCCATTACAGTCCACCAAAAAGCCTGATCTGCCTACTTCGTTGGCAGCTCCCAAAACTTTAACATTCAAGAATTAGATTGATTTTTCATCTACGTTAAAACCTTCTTGATAAAGAGCCGATCATTATGCCTAACATGGAATCTTCAAAAGCTTTAATTAGTGCAAGCTAAGATTCGATCCTCATGGGAAGAAGCTTCCAAGAATGGTTAGGACAACAAGATCAAGCCGTCGTCGCTAAAACACGTGCTGGTGACGAA
>REGK01000043.1 GCA_003702545.1 Candidatus Nitrosopumilus sp. | reverse complement strand
TGGAGTATTTGATTCAGGATTGTTCATGTCTGGTACAACTTTTGAATTTACATTTAATGAAGCAGGAACTTTTGACTACTTTTGTATGGTTCATCCTTGGATGACTGGAATTATTCACGTAGAATAATAACAAAAATTTTCTTAATTCTATTTAGTCATCTATTTCAAATCATCTCTAATCTAAGAAGATAGTACAGACCAACTGCATCCAAAAATATCACAAATATCTGACGTTTTCTCTACTTGTCCATCCCCATAAACTGACCCTGGCTCTTCCAAATTGCATTGCCCAAGGTAATTAGCAATGAATCAATTAATGGCATGTACCAAATTGCAATGTTTTTTTGCCTTGCAATTTTCTTGGTTTCTTTAATCTTTGAGATGTAATTTCTAAAATAGTTAGAAATCATTTTGATTCTTCTCTAACTCCTTTTTTCTGGGAGATTTTTTGATTTTGTTGCTAATTTTTGCTACAATGTGAAATAGATTATCATCAAAACCATACTTTTCAAACATTCTTCTCAAAAGATACGTTCTTGTAAAAGACACGGTTGCAAAGACTCCGGTAATAGCAATATTTGCTGAAAGTGGGTCTGAATGTATCCAATCCACACTAAGAGGCAAAATTGCAATTCCTACAACATATCCTATTGGAAAACTACCAAAAGAATTCACAAATGCTTCAGATGCACTTTTTTTCTTTGAATCTATTTTTGATATCATTTTCTAAACCTTAACCCACAATCATTACATTCTAGTTGAGGATCATTTCTTGAAACCACGCATCCACCAAAAACAATCTTTTTTTGTTTGACTTTGTTTTCTAGTTCTTCAGAAAATTTAGGCAATCCCCATAAAATTATGGCAATATCTTCGCCTCCGCATTTTGGACACTCGTTCATACTTTCCAATACTCCTTGAGATAATTCCCATTCCAGGAAAAATAATCACAAATTTTACTGCACAGTCTACAAACCTGTGCTTTCCATAAATTGTATCTTGCAGTATTTTTGTATGATGTGCTGCATATTTTACATTTCAATTTCTTTCCCCATATTTTTTCAAGATTTGCTTTGTGTTGTTTCTCAGAGTTGCCCCATACGGGTATAGAATCATTAGAATTTTCCAATATTGAATCCAAATTCTTCTTGTCATTTTTTGAATGATCAAGTTCTCTTGTTAGTTGCTCTGTAGCGGCCCAAAAGGACTGTATCATTTCATTAAATTGCAAAATACCCTTCAACATTTTCGTCCCAATTTTTTCATCTTTATCCCCACATCATTGGTTCATCATCGTCTTCAAACTCTCGAATTATTCTTGGAAAAAAAGTAGAGGATGCAGAGCTTTTTCTTGCTTCATGACTTTTGTGCACTAGTGAAACTGATTTCATGAGTAAACTATTCTTGCAAAATTATTATATACCATGACAATAGTATGCATACTAAAGATACCATTATGCCTGAAATCTCTAATTTACGCGTCCATATTGCACCCGTAGGATATGAAATTGACAGAATTGTACTTCCTGCAAAACAAATGCGTGCAGACAAAGTAATTTTACTTGTTCATGAAAATCCATCAAAAGACAAAGCAACAAAATTCTATGATAAAATTTCCCAAATGCTTGATAAACTAAACATCGAAGTTGTTATGGAATATCACGATAGAACAGCGCTATTTTCAATCATTAAAACCGTCAAGAACATCATCATTAAAGAATCAAGAAACATTGTCTCTGTGAACTTGGCATCAGGATCAAAAGTTCAAGCAATTGGATGTATGATGGCATCAATGATGTTCAATGATAATTCCAATGTAAATCCATTTTATGTAGAAGCAAAAGAATATCTAGGATTTTCAGGAACATCAATCTCTAAAGGAATTAAAGAGATTGAATTTATTCCAACATATGAAATTCAAAGACCTTCTGAAAAATTAATTGCAGGATTAAAAATCATAATTGAGAACAAAGGAAAAATTTCAAAAAAAGATATGGCAACACTTGCAATTGAAGAAAAATTAATTGTTGTTAATGCAGAGAATCAATCTCAAGCAACATTTGCAAGTCTTGATAAAAACATAATTTCACCATTAGAGAATCATTGGAAGTTTATCAATGTAAATAAAGTTGGAAGAACACGTTGGATTGAAATTACAGAGGAAGGCAAGCGTGCAGCTGAATTTTTGATTTAGTTTGGATTGGTTTACTTGTCTGCTCTTTGATGCATCTTTTCTTGGGAATTGTCTTGCTCCTGTATGGATTTATCCCGGGATAATGGATGCGCACAATTATGACATAGTTCTGAATCATACGAGTTTAGAGTCTTACAAATGACATATGCAATTGGAACCTCTTCGACCTTCAGATATTGTAGATGAAGTTCCAACTCCTTAATTTAGGCGTAAAATTTTAGAAATTCCATTATTTTTAGAAATTTGAAAAATGTTATCAACATAGGTTTCTAATTCCTTTTCATGAGATACAAGCACAATTTGTTCAGACTTTAACTCATCAAGTAAGTCTCGTATCTTTCCAAGTTGATTTTTAGAAAATCCATCTGTTGGCTCATCTAATATCAATAAATTAGATTTCATAGATTCAGTCTCTTTTCTCATTAGTGAATTCAGAGTAAGTCTATATGCTAATGCAACACTTGTCTTCTCACCTCCAGACAAGAATCCAATCTCTTGTTCATACCCATCTTGGTTTACAATTGGTGTAAAATTCTCATCAATTCTACTTTCTTTGGTTGGGTCTTCGACCAAAATAGAGTACCATCTTGTGTATGTCTCATTGAAATTCTGTAAAATGGAAAGCAACACTTGTTTTTCAATCTGAGATATGGTTGGAATGAAAAATTCTTCAAACCATTCTTTTAATTCTGAAATAACTTTGAATCTCTCTTGCCATTTTTTAGATTCTGTAATCTTTTTCTCATTTGACTGAATCTTTTCTTGCTCATTGTTCTTCTTTTCAGTTGATGATGCCAGAGTTCCTGAAAATTCGTTGATTTTGTCTCTATGTACATTTTGTTTTGTCTCTAGTTCTGCAATTTTATTTCCTATATCTTCAAATGATTCTAACATTGATTCTGTTTTAGACAAATCTGATTCATTTTGAGAAATCTTTTCTTCTAAATCTGCCAATTCTGTATGTCTCTGTGCAGCTTTTTCCTCAATCTTTTTTCTTGATTCAAGAATCTGTTTCATCTGCTCTGTGGCATTCTCAAATTCAATCAATCCATCTTTGAGGTTGTTTAGAAATTCAACTGGATTTTCTCCATACTCTCCATTCTGATTACTATTAATTTTCGCAATTTCAGCCTCAATTTGGCTCAATTTTGATGATTTTGAAGCATAATCTTGGATTCCAGGCAGGATTTTCTGAATCTGGGAAATCTCTTGATTATATGATTCTAGTTTCTCTTTGATCTCTTTAGATTTTGCATTTGAATCAAAAAATGAATTTGTAATCTCTTCTAACTCTTTATTTAATTTCTCTACCTGATTCTGTTTCTCATCAACCAAACTGTGATGGTGGTCTAAAGTAATCTCTTGTTTGCATGTTGGACAATTACTACCCAGTTCTGTAAATTCAGCAATCTCTGATTCCAATCTTGATTTGATTGTGTTTTTTTCTACTTGCTGTGATTTTATTTTATCATTATTCTCTGTAATCTCTTCAGAGAATTTCTCTAGTGATTCTTTTTCTTTTTCCAAATCCTCTAGTGCAGATTCCAAAGACTTTACATCTGAATTTATCTTCTCACCTAATGACTCTTTTAGTTTGGAAATATCTTGAGAAATTGAATTTTTCTCTGAATCATATCTAATCAAATCATCATTAATTTTTTGAAATTCTTTAATCTTTTCTATAATGTTTGTAACAGTTAGTTTGGTTTCTGGTTTTTTTACATCAACTAATTTCTCCATTCGTTCATTGTTTTGCTTTAACTCTGTTTCAAAGTCTGCAAACTCTGCTTCTATTTGCTCAAAATGCTTCTTTGATGATTCTATCTTTTCTTCCAGGCTCTCTTTTTTTGCCTCTAGTTTGATTCGCTCACTGTTTTTTTCTTGCATCTCTTTGATTTGACTAGTAATTTCACTTTCTTGAGATTTTTCACTTTCAATATCTTTTGAGACACTTGCAATCACTCCATCTAATTTTATGATACTTTCTTTTGATTCAGCAATCTCTGACTCTAATTCTGAAATGTTGCTGAATCTTTCTTGAAATACTGCAGACTTTGATCTTAACTCTGAAACCACCTCTAGTGAGTTTGATTTTGCAATACTGTAATCCTCAATTCCAAAGGCTTTACGAATGGTCTCAAGACGCTTTCCAGAGTCAGATAGCACCTCTTTCATGGCTTCTTGAGGCGTAAATATGGCATATCTGAAAATCTTGCTTTCAGCCTTGGGGTCTGCAGGCTCGTTAAACTTGAGAATTTTGAGAACTTGTTGTTTCAACTCTGAAGGGGATAATGGAAGAGTCTCACCTTCAATCTTTATCCAGGAGTTTTTAGGATCCTGATTAACTCCAGAATTCTTTCTTTTCAGAGTTCTTTTGATTTCATACTTTTCTCCATCTACTGAGAAATCTAAAATCACGTAACCAGATTCAGATTTTTTTGATAACAGGCTTTCTGCTTTCTGAGAACCCAAACCAAATAAAGCAAACTCTATTGCCATGAGTACGGTTGATTTTCCTGAACCAATGTCTCCTTCAAATAAAGAGATTCCTCTGGGGAATACAACTTCCTCATGAGAATAACTACGAATGTTTTCAATTACCACACTATTGAGAATCATCTTTGTCTACTCCTAAAATTGCCAAGACATTATCTCGAACTCTTGGAATGTACTCGTTCTTCTTTTCATTGACTAGTTGTCCTTGACCTAGTTCTCGCAGCAACTTTTTTGCCAACTTTACTCCTTGCTCTCCAACTAAATCTGGCTTCTCAAAACGTAATTGTCCAATGTTTTCAGCAAACACATTTGTTTCTACTTCTTCCTTGTTTGCACCTTTAGCTTCAGTGATGGAATACTCTTTTGACTTTAATTGATTCTTTGAAATATTTACAACAAGAGAACCAGACTCATTCAAACTATCACGAATTCCTGATACATCTACATCTGCAGTCTTACCTGAAGTTAACTCACCTGCAACTTTGATGATTACCACCTTTTCATTAGGATCAATTCCTTTTGTTTTTTCAACTAGTTCTGAATTTACAGAATCTGCTTTTCTATTATTTGCATCAACTTCAATGATTTCATACTGGGTATTTTCCAATTCTATAAAATCAACTGAATTTACTTTTTCATCAAAATCCACTAGAACAAAGCCGCGTTTTTGTCCCTTGGCGTTTTCTTCCAAATCTGCATGATATCCTGCAAATGGAGTTCCAGGGTATACCACATGAGCGTAATCTGAAAATTCTTGGTGATTCCACTTGTGCATATGCCCTCCTGCATAGTAAGAGAATCCTTTAGGCAGCAAAGATAGAGGCATATGGTCCCCATCCATGCCTGAATCAGTCTTCATATCTGAAATTCCGCCATGAAACAAGAATATCTTAAAGCCTGATTCTGCCTCCAAACCATTCCTGTCTAGTTTCTCATACCACTCTCTGTCCTTTCCTACCTTCAAGCCAGATAGTCCTGCAATCTTGGCTCCAGTTCCCTCATCAACTAAAAATCCTAGTGAGATGGTGCCATCCTCATTTGATGTGGCTTTTGTAACTTTGATGATGTATCCGACTTCGGCAAGCAAATCAATTACAGAATTAGACACTGGAGAAAAATCATGACTGCCATAAACAACATACACTGGAATACCTGCATCATACACTTCTCGAAATTTTGCAAAAGCATACTTTTGCACACGCATCTCTGGAATGTTTACATGAAACATATCTCCAGGAATCAAGATAAAATCCACTTTACGAGAAATGCATTCATCTAGTGCTTTTTCAAAAACTTGCTGCTCTACTTTTTGCAAAGCTTCATGCTTTTGAAAACCTAGATGAATATCAGATAAATGCGCAAATTTCAATTAAAACACCTTTGTCTTGCCAGTGTTTTGTACAATACCTTTTTGCTTTACAATATCTTCAAACAGAGGAACTTTGATTGGCATTGCAAATGGAACAAAGATGCTAGTAACTATTGCCTCACCTTTATCCAAACTTGCAATGTTTTTATCATCTTCAGACAAATCTTGAGACGCAGACGCAATAATTGCCTCTCTTTCTTGCTTCATCTCGTTTCCTAAAATTATCTTTGTATTCATATTAGCTAGAATTGTTTTTGGAATCACACTACTTAATTGAGTAATTGCAGTTAATCCAACTTTGAATTTACGTCCTTCTTTAGCTATGGTTGCATAGATGTTGTCATTTCTTGATTTGAGAACATCTTCGCCAATGACACGTGGTGCTTCTTCAATTACTATGGTAGCTACAGGTTTTCTATCCAACTCACCTGTGGCTTTAGCATCCTTGTACTTTTGCAACAACTTTGATGCAATGATATTTCCAACAATTAGTTCTGCTTCATCACCTAATCGAGATGTATCTAAAACTACAACTCGACCTTGCTCTATATCTTTGACAATGTCATCTACTGTGGTAATGCCCTTGGTCGTACTATCAAAGACCTCATGTCTTGATACTATGACCTGCTCTTCATCTACTTCCAGGCTCAAAATCAGGCGTAATTTTCTCTGAACGACCATCAATGTGCCTGCTGCAAACTCTGCACGAGCCCCAGGCTCCATTCCTGAATCAATGGCACTTGTCTTCATCAAATCTGAAATCCAGCCTTTTGGATTCTTTCTAAATGCCATTCTCATTGCTGCAAGCTGCGGATCAGACAACTCGATGATTCCTTCAAAGTGGTCTGGTCTGATTGTTTCTAAATTAATTGTGAGTCTGTTTGCACCAACTGGTGGATTTGATGGTGTATAGTAAACCAAGTTGTCTTTTGATTTTGGATGGTCTTTGAGTCCAGGACCTGTCCTTCCATAGTACTCATCATGTGCATCTAAAACTAGTGCGCCAACTTTGTTTGCATCAAGCAAGTACCACAAGATTGTCTTGACTAAATTTGATTTTCCACGACCAGTAGTAGCTGGAATCAAAACATGATGTGAAAATACATCTTGAGCTGGAAGCCAAACTTCTGCTTCCTTGATTACTTTGCTGCCGCTTCTAATGTGACCTACCATGATTTGGTCTCCTTCTTTTTGCAGGAATTTCAAATCCTCATTAGTAATTAATCTCAATTTATTGAAAAACGAAGGAAGTGATTTTGGAATCTTTACATCATTATTTTCTTTGAAAACTCGTGCAAGTGGTTTGATTCTAGCCAAAACATAATTTACAAATTCAGGTTCATAAAAGTGAGCATCAACTACTCCTTGCTCTAAATTAACACCTGACATCATCTGCTGCATTCGGTCTTGAATCTGAGAACCATACTCTAATGCAAATACCTGTAAAATCAAAAATGAGCCATTCTCTTCAGATACCATCAAATCCCCAATCTCTAGATTGGTTCCAGCCTTTTGACGAATTACAATATCTCCAAAGTTTCCACCAACTACTTGTCCTACAACTTGCAACTCATCCATCAACTAGTCACTCCATTTAGAACATCATGTGCACTCAAACTTGCACTATACTTTTGCAGTCTCTTCCATTCAGGTCTTTTGAGCATCTCTGATAGTATGAATCCCTTGTACATGTTTAATTCATCCATTCGCACCTGAGCGAATCTGTCTGCATCAATTGCCCCATATGGATAGCCAATCATGGCTACATCTTGGGAATTTTGAGCCAAACTATCTAAAACAGAGTTAATTTCCTCCTCATTCATAGCCTCAAACTGCTCTCGCAGTATCTCAAATCGGAACACAAATCGGGATTTTTCATGAAATTTGACTGCCATCATGAATCCTCTGTCATCTGAAGACACTTCTTCGGCAATCTTGACATGCCATTTGCCAAAAGACACATCTTCGGCAATCTCTGCGACTCGCGCAAGCAATGGGTCTCCAGATTCTGTGATTAGTCTGCTTGTCTTTGCTAATCCACAAATAATCACACCTTTTTTCATTGCCAAATCATACAGTCTCTTTGCATACTTTATCTCATTTTTAAAATTAGTCTGCAAAGAACCATCCACAACTAACATGTCGCCTGCACTCAATTCAGATTCAACAACATGTATTGCTAATTGCCATTCAGCAAATCGTCTTCCAAGTGAATTTAATCTTGCACCTTGCAAAACAGATGTACTTTCAGTGTTTGATGTCAAATCAGATTCTAAAGGCAGATATTTTTTATCTTCAGAACTATGTGGGAACAATCTTGTATTGTAACTGACATTTTTCTTTCCATCAACTGTCTCAATGTTTGATGTGACATAAGAGAAGAACTGCACTCTGGGATTCTCTTTAGGTTTGATTCTCTTTTTACCTTGGAACAGTGAATAGTACACTCGATTAATTGTAATTAGATAATTTGGAGACTCTTCTAGTGGACCATCCCCTCCATCAACAAATGCAATCTTGCGGGGAGATTCTGTTTGTTTTATCTCACAAAACTCTGAAGGTGCAATGAGAAACTGCTTTCCTTTCCCATTATTTAGTACAACATCTGAATGCTCTTTTTGTGATAGTTGAGCACCAAGCTCTTCGATCAAACTCTTTACTGGATCATCACTCATGTCTTTTTTCTACACCCTGAATGGTATGATTATTACTCTGAGTAATAATCTGACCGTTTGTTATTGCCATTTCCACTTGTTTCATAGATTGGCTGGGATCTATGGTGTATTAAGAAACATGAGTATAGTATGCATACCATACATACTATTTGAGCCTATATTCTAGTCAAATTTCTACTTTGGTACAACAATTCCGCAATCTCTGCATTTGTAGCACATCCAGTTAATTGATTTTGAATTGGTTTTGTAGTCTTTGTACAAATTACTCAGTTGAACCTTGTTTTCATTAATGAGTTTCATTAGATTCAACCACTCTTTGAATTTCCTGTCAATAACAAAACCAATAGAGTTTGACTCACATTGAGGACAGGAATATTTTATTCCTGGAGAATAGTATGTCATTGACACACTCCTGTGTTTGTCTCAAACTCTATGATCTTTTTTGAGGAATTGTACCAATCAGCAATTATTGGTTGCAGATTTACCAAATCCTCAACAATCTTTCTTTTGGATTCAAGATTTGATTCTACATTGTATAATTCCCAAAGTTTGTCTTGACACAATAACAGATTTTTGATTCTGTTCGTATATGGTAGCCAAATTCCCTCTTTGAGAATTTTATTTTTTATCTCATCGGCACATGTATTGTATGTGTCAAATGATTCTGTATTTTTGGACATGACTCTATTATGGTATCATTTTATATGAACTGATTCTGAATATGTTATGTAATACATAGCAGCCTATCTCCAATACTTATATGCCATGAAAACAATATAATTACATGACCCGCATACCACAACTAACAGAAATAAAAAAACTCAGAGAAGAGTTGAATATTTCCCAGAGACAACTGGCAAAACAATGTGGAATTCCATCATCATTTTTGAGTATGATTGAGAATCCAAAAAATGACACAAAGCCTAGCTATGATGTACTAGTTAGAATCTTCCAGGTACTTGATGAGCATTCTCAAAAGAATCTAGATAAACTAACTACTGCCCAAAAAATCTACAAGAAACATCTTGTATCTGCTAGAAAATCTGACTATGCTGAAGACATCATAAAGATAATGCATGAGAAAGATTACAGTCAAATTCCTGTCTTAGAGGGTAACGGGTGCATTGGAATTGTCACTGAGAATTCTCTAGTAAAATTTCTTCAAGACCGAAAGCACAAACCAATGACTGTGACCAAAGTCAAAGATGTGATGGCTAGCCCTCCAATTATAATCGACATTCACACCAAAGTAACTGAGAATCTTTTGTCACTGTTTGTTGATTCAAAGTGTTTGCTCGTATCAGAGAATGCAAAGATTGTCGGACTGATTACAAAGATTGATGCAATTAGGGGGTTGATGAAGAGATGAGCAAAGAAACATACCTAAAAGGAGAAGAAAAAGAAAAAGCCCTAGAAATTATTAAACTCGGAATTGCTGTAAGGTTGAGAAATAGTGAAATTCTTGAACAACTTGCAAAAAAGAATATTCGAATTAGTGAAAGAACTCTAAGAAGATACAAAGAAGAAATTATTGACACTCCTGAACAATCTGCATTTGAATTTTATCAAAGAGAGATTGGTTCTAAGATGACTGAATATGTCTTGTCATATAATGAAATGGAGAGAAATTGCTGGCAAATTATTTACAATGCAAAAACTCATGCTGAAAAACTCCGAGCAATTTCTGTTTTAAGAAATGTTTCTTCAGATAAACTAGGAATTCTCAAACACTATCCTCAAAGTCGCTCTAAAACAATGTCATACATACCATTTAATAAAAAAAAGCTCGAGAATTAGTTAAACGAGAAGATGAAAAGAAAAAACTTTTGATGGAAACTCCTAATCTCTTCAAATATGTGGAGAATCAAAGAAAGGAAATATCCAAAATTAGTAAAAGAGAACTTGGGAATATTGGAAGAAAAATACTTTATGGAACAGTTACACTTGAGGATTTCAAGAAACATAGGCGTTTTCTTCTCAAAAAACGTAGAGAATTCTACCGTGACCAATTCAAACAACGTCTTGAAAATATGGCGGTGAGAACAAAGAAAGACTAGTCATAAAGTTTGTTCGTAACAAAGACATCAATCGGTCAAATTTTCACGAACAAACTGACCACGGTGCGGACAAAAAACTTCTCTGTGTTCTCCTTTGATCTTTTTTGAAAAAACAACTAGGTAATCACTTTTTTTCAAAATCAACTCTGAAAATCAGTGGAGAAAATACGAATACTGATTATATTTGATAAAATTCAAAATTTGATGTGATGAATCATTATTTGATTTTAGGTTTGATATTGTTAGCCTC